>DATIEW010000883.1:0-4928 GCA_035455585.1 Vicinamibacterales bacterium
CAGGGCGAGCTCGTCGAGATCGAAATCGAAGAGTGCTTCCAGACGCATGCCGGCTGCATCCCAATCGACACGCGGCACGACGACTACCTGGCGCTGCGTGAGACGGCGACCGGTCTGCAGGGGATCGCGGCGAGCACCGCGACGCCCGTCGCCGCGGCGCTCCCCGATGCGCAGCCGCTCTCCGCATCACTGGTGACAGTGAACTACTTCGACGTGCTCGGCACGAGGGCCGCGGTAGGACGGACCTTCGCACCGGAGGAAGGGGATCTCGATCGCGCGGGCGTCGCCGTCATCGCGCACCGGCTCTGGGTCCGGGAGTTCAAGGCCGATCCCGCCATCCTCGGCCGCGTCATCCGTATCGCCGACCAGGATGTCGTCATCATCGGCGTGGCCCCCGAGGGATTCGCCGCGGTCGATCTCCAGATCGGCAGACCGGGGCCCGATGTCTGGCTGCCGATGCCGCTCCTGGACCGTGTCGCCAACGCCACGACGACCTCCGACGACCCCCCGACGGGCGATCGCTGGTTCCGCTACATTGGGCGGCTCGCGCAGGGAAGCAGCCTCGAACAGGTCAGGGCGCAGGCCGAGGCCGTCGCCCAGCGCACGGCGGCCCGCATCGGCAGCCGCCAGCGGCTGAGGGCCGCGGTGTCGCCGGTTCGCATGTACCCTCCCGACGAGATCGCGCCGGTCGTCGCGGTCGTGCTCGGCGTGCCGGCCATCGTGCTCGTCATCGCCTGTGTGAACGCGGCGAACCTCCTGCTCGCGCGCGGCTCGGCGCGGCAGCACGAGATGGCCATCAGGATTGCCATAGGCGCCAACCGTCGGCGCATCGTCCGTCAGCTGCTCACCGAGAGCCTCCTGCTGGCCATGGCCGCGGCCGTGATGGCAGTGCCCCTGGTGTGGTCGGCGGTACGCATCGCCAGCGCGTATCTGACGGTACCGATGCCGCTCGACCTGACGGTGCTCGCCGCGACGGTGGGCATCGCCGCTGCGAGTGCGGTGGCCTCCGGGCTGTCGCCGGCCTTTCGCGTCACGGCGCAGGCGCCTTCGGTGGCGTTCAGCCCCGCGCAGGCCACAGGGGCAACCCGCACGCAGACACGGGGGCGCCGCGCGATCCTCGCCGTCCAGGTCGCGCTGTCGCTCGGCCTGCTCGCTGGCGGTGTGCAGCTCGTCGCCGCGTTCAAGGCGCTCGATCGGTCCTCGGGCACGCCGCCCGACAGGCTCCTCATCGCCTCGTTCGATCTCGAGCAGCTCAACTTCCGCGAGGCCGACGCGGAGGCGTTCTACGCAGAGCTCCTTCATAAGGTCTCGCGGCTGCCGGGCGTGCAGGCGGCGGGCCTCGCCCCGACGCGCGCGGTGTGGACGTTCCATCGCGGGAAGGGGAGGGACAACTCGGTCGTCGCGTGGCGGCCGGCCGACCCTCCGCGTCGGGGCATCGTGCCGGTCGGCGGGTACGCCGGTGGCAATCTCATCGAAGCGCTCGGCCTGCGCCTCCTCCAGGGACGGACGTTCACGGACGACGACCGGCGGGCACGCCTGCCCCAGACAGCGATCGTGAACCGGACGTTCGCGGAGCGGTTCCTCGAGGGCCCTGCGCTCGGGGCGACGCTCCACGTCGCGCTCCGAGGCCAGCCCTACACCGCGGCGACGGAAGTGCGCGTCGTCGGCGTGATCGAAGCGGCGCAGGAACCGTCGTACGTGCGGGATCCGCCCTACGCGGTGGAGACGATCTACCTGCCGGTGCCGCTCGAGCCCGCGTCCGCGCTGGCCCTGTACGTGCGTGCTCACGAGTCGGCGGTGGTGGCTCCGCTGATACGCGATGCCGTGCGGCAGGTCGATCCCCGGGTCCCGATCCTTCAGCTCGAGTCGCTCGCCCAGGCCAACGAGCGGCTCCTCATGGCCCCGAACACGTTGGCCCGTGCCACGGCCATTCTCGGCCTCATCGCGCTGTTCCTGGCGGCCTGGGGCCTCTACGGGGTGGTGTCGTACATCGTCACGCTGCGCTCGCGCGAATTCGCCGTGCGCCTCGCGCTCGGCGCGAAGCCGAAGACGATGCTCCGAATGGTGCTGTCGCAGGCCATGACGACGGCGGCATTGGGTGCGGCCGTCGGCGGCGCCTCCGCGATCGCCATCGGCCGCGTGATTCAATCCGAGGTCCACGCACCTGGCGGGATCAACCCGGCCGCGATCGCCTGGCCCGCGACCGCGCTGATTGCGGTGATGCTCGCTGCGTCCGCAATCCCGGCCGTGCGGGCGGCAAGGGTGAATCTGCTGCAGTTGCTGAAGGAGAACTGAAGCGGCGCGGGTTCGCAGCTTGTTCCGGAACAGGCGCCTTTCTTGCGAGGCACAGTGACCTGCCCTGTCACACGGCCGCGCTATAGTGGTCCATGGCACCAATCACAACAGTCTCCGATGCGTTCGCTGCGCTGTCGGACGATGAACTCGTCGACCGGGTGAAACATCTCGCCGCGTGCGAACGGCGTGCTTCCGTGGCGCTCATCCGCTCGCTGGTGGAGTTCGATGCACGCAGGCTGTACCTGCGCGAAGGCTGTTCCTCGCTCTTCACTTACTGCACGCACGTACTGCACCTGTCGGAAGGCTCGGCCTACAATCGTATCGAAACCGCACGGGCGGCGCGGCGCTATCCCAGAGTGCTTGAAGCTCTCGAATGCGGCGAGCTCACATTGACGGCCGTCCGCCTGCTGGCGCCGCATTTGACGCCTGCAAATCACGCAGAGCTGCTGGCTTCCGCGCGCCACCGGAGCAAGCAGGGAATACTGGAGCTGATTGCCTCATTGCACCCTCGTCCGGCGGCCCCAACCATCATCCGGCGCGTGACACCGCAACAATCAACACCTGCTTCAGCGCCAGCCGTTGCAGCCGCGGCGGAGCCCGAGACGTCGCTGCGAACGACGGCAGCTCTCACTTCGCATTCTTTCTCGGGTGGGCAGGACGCCGCGGCGACGATGACGCCACAGCTCCTCGCGGCCGCCGTGACGCCACTCGCGCCGGAACGCTACAAGCTGCAGGTGACACTGGCGCGTGAGACGCACGAAAAGCTGCGTCGCGCGCAGGCGCTTGCCCGACATGTGTTGCCGGGTGGAGACGTCAGCTCAATCCTCGATCGAGCGTTGTCGCTGCTCATCGACCATCTCGAGCGTCGCAGGTTCGCTCGTGTGGCGTCACCGCGGCCAGGGCCGGAGCGTGCTGCATGGGGACGTCACATACCAGCAGCTGTCAGGCGTGCAGTCTGGTTGCGCGATGAAGGACGCTGCGCGTTCGTTGGACGTACGGGCCGGTGCCACGAGATCGCGTTCCTCGAGTTCCACCACGTCGCGCCGTACGCGGCAGGAGGCGCGGCCACGGCGGACAACATCGAGCTCCGCTGCCGCGCGCACAACCAGCATGAGGCGCGTCTTTTCTTTGGGGACGCACTCGTCCACCATCGATAGGCGGAGCGGGTGGGCACACTCCATCGGACGACGACTCTGACGGACTATCGGTCGAGCTGAAAGGACGACGATCGAGTCACATCAGAGGCGGAGATCGTTGCGGTCGGCGGCCGTTCTCTGCGACCAGGGCGCGCCAGCCTTGGACGAGGGTAACACTCGCCTCCCTGGCCGACTCGTCCCGGGCGCAAACCAGCGTCAGCAGGCGCTTGTCATCACCGGCTCGCCGACCTGGGCTCTAGCTATAGCCGGGGGAGCTTCGCCCCCGAACCCCCCGCTCTGCCCTCGCGGGGACCCCTTACGCCCCGCGCCGGGCCTCGCGAGGCGCGCCGTGCGGGCCTTCTCTAGCCGGCTCCCCAAGGCGCAATGTGAGAGAGAAACTCTCAGAATGGGCCGGCTAGAGGCTAGCCCGCGGAATAGAACACCGTCAGCTTGCCATTGGGGCCGGCGGCGACCATCCAGGTCATTTCGCCCTTCGCAAAGACAACGCGATAGACCTCGGCTCCCACGCCGCTTGGCAGCTGTTCGATGCCTCGGTAACGCACGTTCTTCACCTCGCCAAGTTGCTGGAGCGCAGGTTTCAGTTTGGAAATCTGTTTCTCGCATGCGTCGAGAATCATCGGGCCGATGAGCTTGTCAGAGCAGTTGCCTTTTGCCATTTCAGTCAGCGCGTCGGTCAGCGTCGCACGAAGCGTTCCGCCAGACTCGTCGATTTGTGATCCGGACGCCCCGCTGACCGGGAGAATCATCAAGAGCACTGCAGATTTCAGATGGAGCCGCATTCTTCCCCGTCCTCGGTTGCTGCCCGTCTCCGCGTGGAGGGACTGCCCTGCGCCGCCCGTGGCCTTCTTCGCACACGCTACCGTGCCGTAGGGCCCTCGAGGTCCTCGTCGGCTGGATACCTCGAAGGAGCTTCCCGGAGCATCCCGTAGCTGTTGAAGAAGGACCGATTCAGGGCGAGGGGCTGGGCGCATGATGTCGATGAAGGCGTCTGGCCGGGAACGATGCCGGGCCGCGCTACGATACTCCGGTGCCGGCTCCCCGTCTCGTCGCCCCGCGCATCCAGGCGATCGACCTGCCGCCGTTCGACCCGCTGAACGTGCGCGCCGCGGAACTGCGCGCCGAAGGACACGACGTCATCTCGCTCGGTCAGGCGCTCCCGTTCTTTCCGCCTCCCGCTGCGGCGCTCGACGCGGCGAAGGCCGCGATCGGCCAGGCCGCCGTGAACCTCTACGCGACGGATCCGGGGATTCCTGGCCTGCGCGCGGCGCTGGCCTCGCGGCTGGCAGCCTCCACCGGCGCCGGCATCGGCCCGCAGGACCTGCTCATCACGGCTGGCGCCAATCACGCGTTCACGCTGGCGGTGACGACGCTCGTCAGTCCTGGGGAGGAAGTGGTCCTGCCGGCGCCCTACTTCACGAATCATCACATGACCGTCCGAGCGCTCGGCGCCGTGCCGGTGGAAGCTCCGCTCGCCGA
>DATIEW010000884.1:0-3468 GCA_035455585.1 Vicinamibacterales bacterium
TAGGCCACCGGGCGCTCGTGGGAATGCCACACGACGGCCTCGGGGACGTACGCGAGACGGTAGCCGGCCGTCAGAACTTCGCGGGCCCAGAGCAGATCTTCCGCGATGGGCGTGCGCCGGAAACGGTACTTCCGCCAGGCGGACATCCGGATGCACGAGCACACGTTGTCGAACGCGCAGCTGAGATGCCGATCGGCCGGCAGCATGGCGTCCAGCCTGGACCGCGACAGCGGACCAACGGTTCGCGGCTCCGCTCGGGCAGCCACCCACTGGTCGAGGTAGTAGGCCGTCAGGCGGCTCGCGTCCGGCCACGGCTGCTGCCGCGCGAAGCTGCCGGCCACGCGCTCGTCCGCATCGAGGGGCCTCACCAGGGCCTGCAGCCACCCGGGCGCGGCGGGCACGGCGTCCTGCACGAGGAGAATCGCCACGTCGGCCGAGGCGACGTCGAGCGCCGCATTCCGCGCCTCGCCGTGGTTGAACCCGCCGGGAGGAACGTGCCGGATGATGACGCCGCGATCCCGGAGGCGATCGAGGGTCCCGTCGGTCGAGCCCGAGTCGATCGCGATGAGCTCGCGGTCGTAATCGCCCTCCTGGCCATCGACGGCATCGAGGAGGCGGCCGAGCAGCGGGCCTGCGTTCAAGGTGGGAATCACGATCGAGACGCGGCGTCGCGCGGTCATCGATGCACTGCGGCGGCCGTGGCAGCGTCCCGCAGCACCTCCCGGTACCGGTCCTCCCACTCCAGGGCATCCTGCTCGATGCTCTTGACATCCGGCGCCGCCGCCGCCAGACGCGCCGGGAGGCCGCGGTCGTCGAGCAGGCTCTGCAGCGCCGCCCGCAGCGCGGCCGGATCGAACGGATCGAACAGCAGGCCGTTGACGTCGTGTGAGATGAGGTCCGGGATGCCGCCGGTCAGGGCGCCCACGACGGCGACATTGTAGATGAACGCCTCGTGGACGACGAGCGGTGAGTTTTCGGGCCAGATCGAGGGAACGACCAGCACGTCGAGCCCGCCATAGACACGGGCGACGTCGGACCGCTCGAATCCGCCACGGAACCGGACGGGCAGCCCGTCTGCCTGCCGGCGCAGCCGTGCCGTGTAATCCGGGAACACCGAAGTGTCGCCCCAGACGTGAATCTCATGCGGACCAATCAGCCCGCGCGCCGCCTCGAGCAGCACGTGCGCGCCTTTGTGCCAGACCAGCGTGCCGACGAAGCCGATGCGCAGGGCCGGGCAGGAATCGCAGCGGTCGTGTGGAAATCGCTCGAAGCCATAGTCCGATACGCGGAGCCGGTCGGGGGGCAGGCCCAGGCGAACGAACTCGCGCGCCAGAAAAGGGGACGGGGCGACGAAGAGATCGATCGTGTCGAAGACGGCGCGCGCGTAGGCCTCGCGGCGAATCATGTCCCCGGCCTCCACCGCCGGGCCGGGCAGCCGGTGCATCCGTGCGGCCAGCTGCGGAGCCCGGCCGCGAATCCACGACGCGACGCGGCTCGCCACGCGCCCGCCGGGATGCCGGGTCAGCCGCCCGGCCGCCCGCTGCGACTGGAAGGGGGACGCGGCAAAGCAGCGGCGGCAGCGCTCAGGGTCGATCACCTCGCAGACGTGCGATTCCTGCGCGTGAACGCGCTGCCCGCCCGACGCGCAGACGAGCGTGTAGTCGTGCAGCGTAGCGACGCTCCTCGCCCCGGCGCGTCGGGCCAGCCTGGGGAGATCGAACGACAGGTTGAGGAGGTTGTGCACGTGGAGCACGTCGGGCCGTACGGCGTCGATGACGTGTCTCAGCTGGGCATTGAGCCTCGGCGACGAGTACGTCTCGTCGAATGCGTCGAACTCCCAGTTGTTGACGAGCTCGATGACGGGCAGGCCGTCGTGCGCGCGCCACCGAATCGTCCCGTGTGCCGTCGCGGGATCGTACTCGGCGGCAAGCACGAAGACGTCGTGCCGATCCGACTGGGCCCTGGCAAGCGCATCGGCGTAGATCTCCGATCCGGCGCGATGCCGCGGCAGGAAGTCATGAATCGCGTGCAGCAGCCGCAGACGCGACGCGCTCATCGTCCCTGATCCGCTGCGGCGGCGAGCTTCTGGTTGCGCTCCACGCACTCGATCACCCCGCGCGTGGCGGGGTCGATGGCGCGGGCCTCTCCACAGAGCCGCGCGGCGGCGTGATAGTCGTGATAGGTCTTCTCATAGAGGTGCGCGAGCTGCATCCGGGCGAGCACCGCGCGCGGGTCGGCCGCAATCGCCTGCACGTAGAAGTCGCGGGCCCGGTCGGGCTCGCCCGCGAGCAGCGCAACCGCGCCGAGGTTCGAGTACGCCCGGGCCGACCGTGGATCGATCTCGAGCACGCGGCGGAACGACGCTTCAGCCTCCCGGAGCCTTCCACTCTCTCCCAGACAGATGCCGAGATTCGTGTGCGCGTCCCGATGATCCGGCTTGATGGCCACGACACGCTCGTACTCGGGGACGGCCTCGGGGCATCTGCCGGCCGTCCGCAGCGCGTCGCCGAGAGCATAGAGCGGCTCCCACATGCCCGGGGCGTGCACCACCGCCTCGGACCAGAGACGTACAGGGTCCGCCCACACGTTATTACGCGCAAGCGTGAGCGCGGAGAGCACGCTGGCAACCACCAGCACCACCGAGATGTACCCGACCGGCGCTCGCGGGCTTGCGCCGGCCATGCGCACCAGCGCGCGCCGCGACAGAGCGCCGAACGCCGCGAGCAGGCCGGCGCTCGCCACGTAGACCCGATGTTCGGCCATTCCCTCCCGCAGCGCGACGAAGCTGGACGAGGGCGCGATGGCTGCAACGAACCAGACGATCCCGAACGCCGCCAGCGGTTCGGCTCGACGGAAGCGGATCGCCATCGCGACTGCCGCCACGAGCGCCCCGCAGGCAATCAGGCCGACCGGATCGGTGGGAGCAGTCACCGTCCGCACGCCGTGCATGATCGACTGGCCGATCGGCAGGATCAGCAGCCCCAGGTATCGCCAGATGACGATCGAGTGCGTCAGGATCGACTGCAGCGGCGCGGCGGCGGTGCCGCCTCCGACCGCCGACAGCGTCGCGAGACGAAACGCCGCCGCGACCGCCATCAGCGAGAGAATCGGCACGAAGACCGTCCAGAACCGGCGGCGTCGGACGGCGGGGCTCGCCGGCAGGACGAGCCAGTCGTAGGCGAGCACCACGAGGGGCAGGACCACCGCCACCTCCTTCGACAGCACCGCGAACGCTCCAAGGAGTATCGCCAGCGCGCCGGCGAACCGGTGGCGGTCCACGGCCGGCCGGGCCGGACTCGTATCGGGGCGGGTCAGGTCGCCGCGAGACATCGCCGACCGTGCGCAGAGGAGCCCGGCGGCGAAGAAGACGCCGCAGAGCAGCTCCGATCTGCCGGAGACATACGCAACCGCCGACGACATCAACGGATGCACGGCGAACAGCACGGCAGCGGCAGACGCCGCGAGCAC
>DATIEW010000885.1:0-6581 GCA_035455585.1 Vicinamibacterales bacterium
TTCGCCGGACTGGGCGTCGGCGTTCTATGGAAATCGCTGTCCTGGGTGTTCAACCTGTTTCGCACCGAGATCGGCTACTCGGCACCGCAGTCCAGTCAGTTTCCCAACGCGACGCTCAACGTCGACATCTCGCCGGAGTACATGGGGGTCGGCTACGTGATCGGCCCGCGGATTGCGGGCGTGATGTTCGCCGGCGGCGTGCTGTCGTGGCTCGTCCTGCTGCCCCTGCTCACGATCATGGGCAACTACATGACCGACCCGTTCCCTCCGGTCCCCGCCAGCGGCCTGCGGATCGACCAGATGACGCCCGGCCAGCTCTGGAGCGCGTACATCCGCTACACGGGCGCCGGCGCAGTGCTCGCGGCCGGCCTGATCACGCTGGGCCGGACGATCCCCACGATCGTGTCCTCGTTCCGCGAGAGCGTGAAGGACTTCAGCGCGGCGGGCGCGGGCGCCGCGCGCGTGCGAACCGAACGCGACATCCCCATGACGATGGTGCTCGCCGGTACGGTGCTGCTGGCGATCGGCCTCGTGCTGGCGCCGCGCATGCCGACCCAGGGCAACATTCTCGCGGCGGCGCTCGTCGTCGTCTTCGGCTTCTTCTTCGTCACGGTCTCGTCCCGGATCGTCGGGCTGATCGGCTCCTCGTCCAATCCGGTCTCGGGCATGACGATCGCCACCCTGATCCTGACCTGTACGATCTTCGTCATGATTGGCTGGACGGGAGACTGGTATTCGCCGATCGCGCTATGCGTGGGCGCCCTCGTCTGCATCGCCGCGGCCAACGCCGGCGCGACCTCGCAGGACCTCAAAACGGGCTACATCGTGGGGGCCACGCCGGTCTATCAGCAGTACGGACTCATCATCGGGGTCCTCGCCTCGGCGATGATCATCGGCTACACCACGCTGTACCTCCACCAGGTCATGGTGGTCGGATCCGACGCGCTCCCCGCGCCGCAGGCTACCCTGATGAGCACGATCATCAAGGGCTTGCTCAGCCAGAACCTGCCCTGGGGGCTGGTGCTCGTCGGGATCTTCATCGCGGTCACGCTGGAGCTGTGCGGCATCCACTCGCTGTCGTTCGCCGTGGGATCCTATCTTCCGATCGCCACGACGGCGCCGATCTTTGCCGGCGGCCTGGTTCGCGCGTATGTTGAGAAGAAGACGGGCAGAGCCGAGGAGTCGGAGGTGGGCTCCGGCACGCTCTTCAGTTCCGGCCTCATCGCCGGGGGATCCCTGGCCGGCATCCTCTATGCGGTGTTCTATGGCAACGGCTGGATCGAGGACGCGGAGGCGGCAGCCGGCCTGATCCCCGCGATTCACGACGGCACGGCGGGACTGGTCGCGGGCGGCCTCTTGTTCTTCGTGCTCGGCGTGATCCTGTCGCGCATCGGCCGGAGAAAACTTGAGTAGGTCGACGACCGCAGCCTTCATCGCCTCGTGTGCGCTGGCGGCGCCGGTGGCTGCCCAGGCGCCCGGCCGCCTGGCCACGACGCCACAGGCGCTACTCGCCTCGCCGGTGTTCTTCCAGGGGAAGCAGATTGCCGTCCGCGCGACGGTCGTCGAGGAGGGGCCGCTCACGCGGCTCGTCGTCCCGGTGGACGAGGCCGCCGTGAAGCGCCGCGTGGTCCCGCAGGTGTTCGTGTACTGGAAGGAGCGGCCGACGCGATCGGAAGGGGAGGTGCGCGGGCAGTTCTGGGACCTCGGGCGCATCACTCCTGACGACGGACGGTTCACGAGCTACGACCTCAGTACGCTGGTGGACACCGTGACCAACGGACGCTGGCCCGCGCGCGAGGAGATCTACGTGGTGGTCGGCGCGACGATGCAGGACAGCCCTCCCTCAGCGACGCCGACCGTCCGGTCGATTGCCATGGCGCCGGACAGCCATGCGGGCCGCGAGGTGACGGTATCCGGGCGGTTTCGCGGACGCAACCTGTACGGCGACCTTCCAGGTCCGTTGAACAGATCGAGGTGGGATTTCGTGCTGCAGTCCGCGGATGCGGCCCTCTGGGTCAGCGGCGCGCGCCCCAGAGGCCGGGGATTCGATCTGGACCCCGGCCGGCGCGTCGACACGGGGCGATGGCTCGAGGTTACAGGCACGGTCAACGTGGAGGGTCTCTCGGTCTGGATCGAAGCGAAATCGATGGCGCTCGGTACGGCGCCCGACGAGACGCCGGTCGAGGTGGCCGTGCCGGTGGTGCCGCGGCAGCCCCCGCCGTCGGTGATCTTCAGCGCGCCGGTTCCCGAAGAGATCGACGTCGAGGTCGACACCACCATCCGGGTTCAGTTCTCGCGCGACATGACCTCCCGTTCCTTCGAAGGGCGGGTTGCCGTCCGCTACGCGCCGTCAGGCGCCCAGCCGGCACCCGCGCCGCCCGCCTTCTCGTTCAGGTACAACCAGGGAACGCGTGCGCTGCAGCTCGAGTTCGACAAGCCGCTCGAGCGGTTCACGACGATCGTCGTGGAGCTGCGCGAAGGCATCACCGCTGCCGACGGCCAGCCGCTCGCGCCCTACACGCTGACGTTCACGACGGGCGGGTGATCAGACTGACGGCGCCACCGCCGTCCGTCTTGCCCAGCGCCTTCGAAGCGCGCGCACGATCCACGCCGCGAAAGCGATCATCAGCAGGGTGCCCGCCAGGACGACGATGGCGGCGGCGACGGGGTACTTCAGCGCAAGGGCGGACAGACCGATCACGAACACGTCCTCGAGGAGGCTCAAGGCCCAGTTCGAGAAGGGCTCGGGGCTGGCGTTGGCTGCCGCCCTCGTGCCTGCCTTGCTGAGATGGGTTCCGGCGGCGAGCGTCCCGCCCGTGAGCGCGATGAGACCCTGGACCGCGGGGCTCGCATCGCCGAGCGCCGACACGGCGATGAGCGCGCCGCCCACTGGCCGGATCACCGTGTGGACGGCGTCCCACAGCGAGTCCACCCAGGGCACCTTGTCGGCGACGAACTCGACGAGGTACAGCAGAATCGCGGCGCCGATCACGATATCGTGGTCGAATACCGCGAACTGCTCCGGCAGCTCGACCCACCCATAACGCTTGGCGAGGCCGAGAATCGCCACCGTGGCGTACAGGTTGATCCCGGCCGCAAACGAGAAGCCGAGCGTGCGGCCGAGCACCGTCAGTATCTCGATCATCGGCGGGCCCTCACGGAACGAAGAGTACTACTCCCCGAGCATTGCCTCAACCCTGGAGCGGACATCGGCAATGAACCGGTCACGATCGTCCAGCGTGAGGCCGGCGGTCTCGACCGGCGGCCCGAGCCGGACGCGCACGAGCACCGGACGAATGACGGGGCTGCCCTTGCGCATGGCATCGCGCGCCCCCTGGATCGCGACGGGCACGACGGGGGCCTGGGCCTTGATCGCCATGATGAAGCCCCCTTTCTTGAACGGGAGCAGCGCGCCGGTGCGACTGCGCGTCCCCTCCGGGAAGATGAGGAAGGAGTTGCCTTCGCGGAGGGCCTGGACGGCGCGCTCCACGGCCGGCAGGCTCTGCTCGGGATTGCCGCGCTCGAGGGGGATGAAGCCGCCGAGATCGAATGCTTTTGTCAGGACCGGGAGCTTCCTCAGCTCCGCCTTGTAGAGGATCCGCAGGCGCGGGAACAGGTCCCGCAGCACGACGAAGAGGATCGGCGGCTCGACGTTGCTGGTGTGATTCACCGCGTAGACCGCAGCCCGGTTGCGTTGGATGTGCTCGGCGCCTTCGACACGGTGCCTGATGCCGCTCAGAAACAACCCGAGCTGCACGCCCCGCAGACCGACGCGATAGAGGATCGCCGGGCTCCCGACGACAATCGCCAGGAGTACGAACGGGGAACCAATCAGGACGACGTAGAGCGAGACGAAGAGGTAGGTGGCGAGCGACCGGACGAACGCGATCACGCGGGACAGACCATCACGGATGCGCTGCCGAAGACAAGTGCCGCACAACAAAGGCCGGACGCCCGTGCGAGCGTCCGGCCGACAGATGGCGTGCGCTGCAGCCTACGAGGCTCTCGCGGTCCGGCGCGCAGAGACGCGCGTGGTCGCGGTCGCCTTGGCTGCCTTCGCCCGCGCCAGCGAGCGGTTCTTCATCATGAAGCAACGCTCGAGCGCGCGGTCCACCTTCTCCTCGATGTGCGCCGTCTGTTCGCGCGAAACCTCGGAGATCTCCGAGACGACGAGGAACTTGGCGCGATCGAGCATGCGCTTCTCGCGGAACGACAGGTTCTTCGAGCGGGAGAGGAACGTGAGGCTCTTCAGTACCTCGACAACGTCATAGATGGAGCCGGTCCGCATCCGGTCCGAGTTGTCCTTGAACCGTCCCTTCCAGTTCTGATGATTGTCGATCTTGCCATCTGCGAGGAGGGTGAAGAGCCGCTCGATCTCTTCGTCGCCGATGGCGCGGCGGAGGCCGACGCCGTCCACGTTGTCGACCGGAACGAGGACGGTGGTTTCGTTGGCGACCATCCGGAGATGGTAGAAGCCGCAGGTGGTGCCGAGGATGGTCTTAGTTTCGATACACTGAACGACGCCGAGTCCGTGATTTGGGTAAATGACCTTGTCACCGACCTCGAATGTCACATGTCCCCCACAGGTGTAAGGTGAGTAGGATAGGTGTGCGCCCTACCAGCAGCAACCGCCAGTATACAGCAAAGGCCGCGCTCCGGCAACGAAAAACCTCGAAAAACCGGGGGTTTTGGGCCCGTTCGGGCGCGGACAGACGAGCGCCACTGCTACCCGGCCAGGGGCGCCGGGTGTGTCTAAGCCGCATGTCCGGAGACAGTTGCGGCCGAATGCCCCAGCTGACGGCAAGGGAGGTTCTGACGTGATCCGACCGGCCGCCTTGGTGGCATGCGCCGCCCTGCTGGCCCCACAGCAGAGCCTGGCCCCGTACGTCCCCACACCGCCGGACGTGGTCGACCGCATGCTGGCGCTCGCCGGGGTCACGCGCGACGACGTGGTCTACGACCTCGGCTGCGGCGACGGCCGGATTCCAATCGCCGCTGCGAAGAAGTACGGCGCCCGCGGCGTGGGGATCGACTTCGATCCGCGCCGGATCGACGAGTCACGCGCCAACGCGAAGGCAGCCGGCGTCGAGCACCTGGTCGAGTTCCGCCTGCAGGACGCCATGCAGGCAGACGTCTCCCCAGCCACGGTCGTCACTCTCTACCTGCTCGGATCCAGCAATGCCAAGCTGCGACCGATCCTCACCCGCCAGCTCCGCCCCGGCGCGCGCATCGTCTCGCACGCCTTCAGCATGGGACCGTCGTGGCCGGCGGACAGGATCGAGCAGTTCACCAGCGAGCGCGGTGACGAGGTGACGCTGTACCTGTGGACGGCCGACGGCCGGATCAGGCCGGAGTGACTCTTGACAACTCCCAACAGCCAACGCCCAACTCCCAACGGCCCCCGGTTCGGGAGTTTGGGAATTGGGAGTTGGCAATTGGGAGTTGGCAATTGGGAGTTGGACTTCACGCCAAGCCGTACCGCCCCAGCGCCAGCTCGACGATCTCCTCGATGAGCTGCGGATAGGTGCGGCCGGACTTGCGTCCAGCCATGGCGAACTCAGCCTTGGCGGCGAGCCAGGGGTTGGGGTTGGCCTCGATGACGGCCACGCGGCCGTCGGGTCGGAGCCGCATGTCGATGCGCGCGTAGTCGCGCAGCTCCAGCGCCTGGAACACCGCCACGGCGGTCGTCTGCAGCAGCGCCACCGTCTCTTCCGGCAGGTCTTCGGCGATGGCCGACTTGGTGTCGCGGTAGGCGCGCGTGCCCTTGCCCCACTTGACCTCGGCCCCCGCGATGCGCGGCGTTCCCTGCGGCAGCCGGGACAGATCCAGCTCGACGATCGGCAGGGCGACGGGAATGTCGTTTCCGAGCACGCCGACGTACATCTCGCGGCCTTCGACGTACTCCTCGATCAGGACCGGCGCGTCGAAATTTGCGTGCAGCCAGTCGATCCGCTCCATCAGCTCGCGGATCGAGGTGACGACGGCGTTGAACTCGATGCCGATCGATCCGTCCTCCCTGGCCGGCTTGACGATGACGGGGAACTCGAGGTCGTGGGAGAAATCCAGCCGCCCGCGGAAGGAACGCGCGAAAACCGGGGTGTGGATGCCGTGGAACTCGAGGATCTTCTTCGCGACCGCCTTGTCCTGCCCGAACAGCAGCCCGTGCGAGCCGGACCCGGTGAAGCGTTTGCCCAGCAGCTCGAGGTACGCGGCGATGCAGTAGTCCGCCGTGTCGTTGCCCGCAAACGACTCCGCCAGGTTGAAGAACAGGTCGTACTCGGCCCGGGCGAGGGCGTGGAGGCTCTTCGTCGATCCGTCGAGCACGTGCAGCGTCGCGTCGTGTCCGAGCTTGACGAGCGTCTCGGCGACTTCGTCCTCGACCTCCTTCTTGTCCAGCGTCCGCGTGAGAGGTGCTCTGTCGGACGGTGCTGACGACTCCTCGGGCTCCTCCCACCGGTCGTAGAGAACGAGTATCTTCAGTCTTCCCACGGTGTGTGGGAATTATAAACGCAATCTTCCGGGGTGCGGGATGCGGGATCCGGGATCCGCGATCCGGGGTGGGATCCGCGATTCGGGTTCCT
>DATIEW010000886.1:0-7148 GCA_035455585.1 Vicinamibacterales bacterium
GCCGTCCTTCTGCTGCCTCCCGAGGCAGCCGGCGCGAGACCACGCCGAAAGGAGCCCCGGTGCACCCGCATTCCGTCCGTTTCCCGATCCTCTCGATCCTGATTGTCGTGCTGTTCGCATGCACCGCGTCTGCCGGGCCTGTCGGCGGCCGCGTCGTCGACCCCGACGGCCGCCCGGTGCCGGGCGCGAGCATCCTGCTGATCCGCGGCGCCGCCGTCGTGTCGACTGGTGAGACCGACAGCTCTGGTGCGTTCGCGTTGAGGACTCCAGACGAAGGGCGATTCGAGCTGCGCGTGGCCCTCGACGGATTCCGCGCGCGTCCGATCGAGGTGACGGGCCGTGCCGATTCGCTCGACGTCGGGACCATCGCGCTCACGATCAGCGCCGTGTCCGAGTCCGTCCTCGTGTCGGCGGCCCAGGTAGACGTCCCGCTCTCGACGGCGGCGTCGAGCGCCACGGTGATGACCGGTGAGGAGCTTCTGGCACGGCAGCTGGAGAACGTGTCCGACGTGCTCAGGCTCGTCCCGGGCATGACCGTCGTGTCGACCGGCGGCCGCGGGGCCGTCACCGGCGTGTTTCCCCGCGGCGGCGAATCGGATTACACGCTGGTAGTGGTGGACGGCGTGCAGGCCAACGCGTTCGGAGGGGGCTTCGACTTCGGGCACCTGCCTCTCGTCAACGTCGAGCGCATCGAGGTGGTGCGCGGGCCGCAGAGCGCGCTGTACGGATCGAACGCGATCGGCGCCGTGGTCCGCGTGGTCACGAAGCACGGTGGTCCCCCATCGGCGCAGGCGTCGTTCGAGGGCGGCAGCCTCGAGACGACACGGCTGACGGCGGCAACCTCCGGAACGCGCGGCGGGTGGCGATGGGACGCGTCCGCCGAGCGGCTGGCGAGCGAGGGCATGAACGGCCAGCTCGCGCCGTCCGGCGAGCGCGTCGAGAACGATGACTATTCCAGGCGGGAGCTGTCGGCCGGCGCCGGATGGACGTGGTCCGGCGGCGCCGGACTGCGGGGCGACGTCCAGTACATCACGGACGAGCGCGGCTTCCCCGGACCGTTCGGCACGAGCCCCTCGGGCACCCCGCCCCCCATCGACACCGTGTCGCGCGGAAGCGACGAGCGCTGGCTCTCGTCGGTCTCGGCCACGATGCCAATGAGCGGGCGCGTGCGGACGCTCGCGCAGGCGACCCACTCACGAATCGACAGCCGGTTCGCCAGCCCCTTCGGCGCGTCGGACTCCTTCTCGCGCCGCACCACCGCGCGCATGCAGGCCGACGTGACGTGGCGATCGGGCCTCGATGGATCGGCTGGCGTGGAGATCCAGCGTGAGGAGGCGGGCAGCACCTTCATCACGGCGGCGGACTTTCGAGAGGTGCCGGTCGAGCGTTCGCTGGCTGGCGTCTTCGGGGAGGCCAGGTGGAACTTGGACACGCGGCTGTTCGTGACTGCCGGTCTCCGCGTCGAATGGATCGTCCGGGACGCGCTCGCGGGCGATCCGGCGGCGTTCGCGCCGCGTCCGCCCTTCGGCCGCGACACGATCGTGTCGGCGAATCCGAAGATCGCGGCTGCCTGGTACGTGCGCACCGCCGACGGTGAGTCCACGAAAGTGCGTGCGTCGGCCGGCACCGGCATCCGCGCGCCGGACGCGTTCGAGATCGCCTTCACCGACAACCCGTCGCTCGAGCCGGAACGGAGCCGCAGCCTCGATGCCGGCATCGATCACGCCGCGTTCGGCGGCCGCGCGCTCGTCGAGGTGACCGCTTTCTTCAACCACTTCGACGACCTGATCGTCGCGGTGGGGTCCTTCCGCGAGTCGAGCCGCTACCGGACCGACAACATCTCCAACGCGCGCGCCCGCGGGCTCGAGCTGGCTGGCACGCTGCGCGGCCGCCTCGGCACTCGATCGGCCGACGTGCGGCTTCGTACGTCCTACACCTTTCTCGACACCGAGATCCTGGAGGTGGATGGCGGGACGGGCGCGCCGCCGCCGTTCGCCGCCGGTGATGCGCTCCTCCGGCGGCCGCGACACCAGTTCGCGGTCGACCTGTTCATCCAGGCCGGCCGCCTGAGCGGCTACGTTCTTGGCGGCGGCAGGAGCCGGACGCGCGACGTCGAGCCGGTGCTCGGCACCTTTGGCGGCGTGTTCGACGCGAGCGGATACGCGGTCTGGAACGCGGGTGTGTCGCTGAAGGCGACGCGGCGCCTGGATCTCTTCGCGCGCGTCACCAACCTGTTCGATCGGGACTACGAGGAAGCGCTGGGCTATCCGGCGCCCGGGCGCGGAGTACTCGCGGGGCTACGCGTTGCTGCAAGCCACTGACATCGAGTTCTCCTACGGCACGGCGCCGATACTGCGAGATGTCTCGCTGGAGGTGCCCGACGCCGGCTTCGTCGGCATCATCGGCCCGAACGGCTCCGGAAAGACGACGCTCCTGAGAGTGCTGGCGGGAACGCTGCGTGCGGGGCGCGGCCGTGTTCTGCTCGACGGCGCGGACGTCGCCGGGCTGCGGCGAACCGCGCTGGCGCGGCGCATGGCCGTGGTCCCGCAGGAGACGCATCTCGCGTTCGACTACGCCGTCCTCGAGGTCGTGCTGATGGGGCGCTACCCGCACCTCGGCACGTTCGAGGTCGAGCGTCCCGCCGACATCGCCATCGCGCGCGAGGCGCTCGCAGCGACCGGGACGGCGACCCTCGAACACAGGCCCTTCGCCACGCTCAGCGGCGGCGAGAAGCAGCGCGTCATCATCGCGGCAGCGCTCGCGCAGGTCGCGGGCGGCGAAGCGGCGCACGCCAGCTCCTTTCTTCTCCTCGACGAGCCCACGGCCGCCCTCGATCTGGCTTACCAGCTCGAGACGGCCGCGCTGCTTCGCGGCCTTCAGCGGAAGACCAGGATCGGCATCGTCGTGTCCACGCACGATCTGAACTTTGCCGCCAGCCTCTGCCGGACGCTGGTTCTTCTCAAAGAGGGACGCGTGCTCGCGCGTGGGCCGACCGAGGACGTGCTCACGTCCGGCCGCATCCGCGATCTGTACGGCGTGGACGCGGACGTCCGCCGGCACGAGGCGACGGGCCATCTCGTGGTCGTTCCGCTCCGCCGCGCAGCCGCCGGGGCGCCGCCATGATGCCGGTCCGGCGCCGCATGGCGGCGGCATCGGCGGCCTTCGGCGCGCTCGCCGTTGCCGCGCTCGTGCTCGCCCCTCTCGTCGGCTCCACGCCGGTGAGCCTCCGCCGGGCACTCGATTCGTCGGTGCCGTTTGCCGACAACGTCGACGCCCAGATATTCTTCGTGGCCCGGCTGCCGCGGACGCTCGCCGGCGCGCTGGTTGGCGCCGCGCTCGCCTCCGCCGGCGTCGTGTTCCAGGGACTCCTGCGCAACCCGCTGGCGACCCCCTTCACGCTCGGCGTCTCGGCGGGCGCCGCGCTCGGGGCGATGCTCGCGATCACGTTCGGGTGGACGTTCGGCTGGGCCGGCGTCCCCGCCGTGCCCGCCGCCAGCTTCGTCGGATCGCTCGGCGCCGTGGCGATCGTGTACGCGCTCGCACGCGCGCGGCATCGCGGGCTGTCCACGAACGTCCTGCTGCTGGCGGGCGTCACGATGAACGCGTTCTTCTCGGCGCTCATCCTCTTCGTGCAGTACTTCGCCGACTTCGCGGAATCCTACCGCACGCTCAGGTGGCTGATGGGCGACCTCGACGTCAGCAGCTACCAGCCGCTCGCCACGGCGCTGCCGCTCGTTCTCCTCTCCTTCATCGTCTTCGCGTGGATCGCGCGGCCGCTGAACCTGCTCAGCCTTGGTCCGGACAGCGCCGAAACGCACGGCATCTCGGTCGTCGCGGCGCAGCGCGCCGCCTTCTTCAGCGCTTCGCTCGCGACGGGCGCGGCCGTTTCGGTGAGCGGACCGATCGGGTTCATCGGCATCGTCATCCCGCACCTGGTGCGGCTGATCGTCGGCGCGGACCACCGCGTCGTCCTGCCTGCCGCAGCCCTGTTCGGCGCGGCGTTCCTCACCGGATGCGACGTGCTGGCCCGGACGCTCATGGCCCCGGTCGAGATTCCCGTCGGTGTGATCACCGCCCTCATAGGGGGACCATTTTTCCTGTGGCTGCTCGTGAGGCGAGCGTGATGCGGGCGCGCACCCTGGTCGTTTTCGTCTGCGGGCTGTGGGCCTCCGGCCTGGCAGCCCGTGGTGATACGCCAGCTGCATTCGGCCGGCGAGGCATCCCCGCCGCGGTCGGTGCGACGCTGGCGTTTCACGACGGGCTGCTGGCCGTGCAGGAGCGACCGGGCCGGATCATCTCGCTGATTCCGGCTGTGACGGAGATGCTCTTCGCGATCGACGCCGGGCCCCAGGTCGTGGCGGTCAGCAGCTTCGACGATTATCCGCCGGAGGTGCGCGGGCTGGAGCGCGTGGGCGCACTTCTCAATCCGGACCTCGAGCGCATCCTCTCGCTGAAGCCGGACCTGGTTGTGGCCTATGCGACCCAGGACGATCTCATCGCGCGGCTCGCCCGCGCCCGCGTGCCGACCTTCCGCTACGAGCATGCCGGCCTGGCGGATGTGACGACCACGATTCGAGCGCTGGGCGGCCGCATCGGCAGACAGACCGAAGCGGCGCGGCTCGCCGCGCGGATCGAGGCGGACTTGAACGAGATCAGACGCCGCGTGGCGGGAAGGCCGCGCCCCAGCGTGCTTCTCGTCTTCGGGCGCGAGGCGCGATCGCTGCGCGGCATTCACGCGAGCGGGGGCGTCGGATTCCTCCACGACATGCTCGTCGCCGCGGGCGGAGCCAACGTGTTCGCCGACGTGCCCCGCCAGGCGGTGCAGGCCACGTCCGAGCTGGTCCTCGCGCGCCAGCCGGAGGTGATTCTCGAGATCCGCGGCGGCGAGATGTCGCCCGCGCAGCAGCGACACGAGCTCGACGTCTGGCGCAGCCTCCCGGCTGTTCCCGCCGTTCGAACAGGACGGCTCACCATGTTCAACGATCCACGCACGGTGGTGCCGGGTCCGCGCGTCGCGGAGGGAACACGGCTGATCGCGGCGGTGCTGCACCCGGAGGCCTTCCGATGAAGATCCTCGTCTCGTGGAGCGGCGGGAAGGACAGCGCGTGGATGCTGCACATCCTGCGCTCGGAGCATGCCGGAACGCCGGCAGCGCTCCTGACCTCCGTCAACGACGCCGCCGACCGGATCGCGCTGCACGGGGTGCGCGCGGAGATCCTCGAAGCACAGGCCGCAGCCGCCGGCCTTCCGTCCATGACCGTTCGCCTGCCGTCACCCTGCCCCAACGAGGTCTACGAGCAGCGGATGGCAGGCGCGGTTCGTGACGCGGTCAGCCGCGGCTTCACGCACGTCGCGTTCGGAGATCTGTTCCTGGAGGACGTCCGGAGCTACCGCGAGGAGCGGCTCGCCGGCACCGGGCTGACCCCGATCTTCCCGCTGTGGGGACGCCCGACGGATGTGCTGTCTCGACAGATGATCGCGGGCGGCATAACCGCGCGAATCACGTGCCTCGACCCGCGCGTGCTCCCTCGCCGTCTCGGCGGCCGGCTCTACGATGCGTCGCTGCTTGCCGAGCTGCCGCAGGGCGTCGATCCCTGTGGTGAACGCGGCGAGTTCCATACCTGCGTCCTGGCGGGACCCATGTTCTCGAAGCGAATCGACGTCGAGGTCGGCGAAACGGTCGAGCGCGAAGGATTCCTGTTCACCGACCTGGTGCCGTTCGAGCCGGCGCACCCGGCGCGAACTCCACGGGAACGGGCTGCGGGATGAGCCCCTTGTCGAACGCCTCAGCCATCAGGCGCTCGACCGCCCGCCGTCCACGCTCGCCGTAGTCGAGCGTCAGGTCGTTCACGTACATTCCGACGAACCGGTCGGTCCGCGCCCTGTCCAGTCCCCGACCGAACCGCAACGCGTACTCCACCGCCTCGGACCTGTGCGAGAGCGCATACGAGATGCTGGCGTGCAGCATCCGTGAAACCTGCTCGATCATCTCCGGGCCCAGGTCCCGCCGGATCACGTTCCCCCCGAGCGGCAGGGGCAGACCGCTCGTGCGCTTCGCCCACCAAGCTCCCAGATCGACGAGCCTGCGCAGACCTTCGTCCTCGTACGTGAGCTGCCCTTCGTGAATGAGCAGACCCGCTTCGACCGCGCCGTCCAGCACCGCACGCTGAATCTGATCGAAGGGCACGACCACGTACTCGAAGTCGGGCTCATAGAGGCGGAGGGTCAGGTAGGCGGTGGTGAGCGTTCCGGGAATGGCAATCCGGCTGCCCTTCACCTGGGTCGATCCCCCGTTGCCGGCCACCACGACAGGACCGTAGCGGTCTCCCATGCTGGCGCCGTGGGCCAGGAGCGCATATCGGTCCACGATGTAGGCGTACGCGTGAAAGGAGACGGCCGTCACTTCATAGCGCCCCTCGAACGCCGCACGGTTCAGCGTTTCGATGTCCGCAAGCACCTCCTCCACGACGATGCCGCCGGTCTCGACGTTCCCGCTTGCCAGCCCGTAGAACATGAAGGCATCGTCGGAATCCGGACTATGTGCGACCGTTATGCGTGTGTCTGTCATGAGAGCGGTCCCGCATTCGAGGGTCCATGGTTTCACGTGTGCGCTGCAAGCCGCCACGGTTGTCCGGAGGGGACGGAGAGCACGGAGGTCAACACGGAGGATCGGAGCCAAGGAGGACGAACGAAGGGCACACTGGCCGCGACAGAACTCCACCCCGGTGGCGCCGCGCTCAGCTGCGCCCTCCGTTCGGTCTCCGTTCAGCATCCTCCTGATCTCCCGATCTCCTGTTAACGTCCTCCTGATCTCCAGATCCGCAAGTTTCTGACTGATGCGGACCGAGCGTTCTTGAGAGTGCGCGCAGGAACGCCTCGACGTCGGGAGGACCATCGAGCGTGAGGTCGGCGCCCGACGCGCGTGACGAGGCCGCGATGGAAAGTCCGCCGCTGCGAAGCGCCCTGAACGCGTCCTCGTCGGTCACGTCGTCGCCTACATACACGGTAAAGACGCGGTCTACATTCGCGGTTCGCGGTTCGCGGTTCGCGGTTCGGACGCGGGATCCGGGAGCCGGGGCATCCGCGGCGGCACCAGCGGCGACGCGCCCGGCGATCCAGCGGACCGCGTCCCCCTTGTTCCAGGGGAT
>DATIEW010000887.1:0-4173 GCA_035455585.1 Vicinamibacterales bacterium
ATCTGGGAAGAAGCGACCCTCGACGGGAAGGAACTGCCCGTGGATAACGGGGAAGCCGGGCATCTGCTACCCGGAGAACCAATCGACGAATCCGCATCTCACACTGGAGACCGTTTGTGAATGAGGCATTTCACCGGGCGCCGGCTGGCACCGCATTTGGTAACGGCAGCCGGTCAGAAGGCGAGGGAGGAGCGGTGGTCATGGCCGACCAGTTGTATGTCGCCGCCGGATCGCCCCGTACCGACCGGCGCGGGGCCGAGAAACGGCGATCGGTGGCGGCGTTGCTGGCGGCGGTCTCGAGAGGGCTGGCGGGGCGCGGGGCAGCGGGGTTGCGGGAGTGGTTTCAGGAGGAGCTGCGCGTGCTCGTGCGGGCCCGATCGATCACGCTGGCGGATGAGGGAACGGCGCCGGCTGCGGACGCGACGCGCTTCGAGGTGCCGCCGACGCGCGGGGGCGCGGGCGCGCGCATCGACGCCGTGTTCGAGCCCTCGCGGATGCTGGATGGGTGGACCTGCCAGACGATCGAGTCGGCGGCCCACCTGGCGACGCTGATCCTGGAGATCGAGCGCGGCCACGGGCGGCCCGGCTCGGCCTGCGCGAACCGGCCGGACGGCGCCGCGCCGCTCATCGGCTCGAGCCAGGCGATTCGCGCCGTGCGCCAGCGCATCGAGCGGGTCGCGGCCACCGACTTCACCGTCCTCATCGAAGGCGAGTCTGGCACCGGCAAGGAGCTGGTGGCGAGGCAGATCCACGAGCTGAGCCACCGCTGCAGGGGACCGTTCGTGGCCGTCAACTGCGCGGCGATCGTCGAGACGCTGCTCGAAGCCGAGCTGTTCGGGATCGAGGATCGCACCGCGACGGGCGTGCGCGGACGCCGGGGCAAGTTCGAGCACGCGCACGAGGGGACGTTGTTCCTCGACGAGGTCTCCGATCTCTCGCCGGTGGCACAGGCAAAGCTGCTGCGCGCCATCCAGGACCTGTCTGTCGAGCGCGTGGGCAGCTGCGGCCCCCGCCGCGTGGACACCCGCATCATCGTGGCCACGAACCGCCCGCTGTCGAATCTGGTGGAGCGCGGGCGGTTCCGCCTCGATCTGTACTACCGGCTGCACGGCGTCGAGGTGCAGGTGCCCCCTCTGCGCGCCCGGCGGGACGACGTGCCGGAGCTGGCGCAGTACTTTCTCGAGCGGCACCGGGTCGTCCGGCCCTTGCGGCTCTCGGCGGCTGCGATCGACGCGCTGGTGGCGTACGACTGGCCGGGTAACGTGCGCGAGCTGGAACGGGTGGTGGAGCGGGCCGTGGCGCTGGCCGGGTCGGAGTTCCTTGAGCTTGACGATCTCCCGCCGGCGCTGCTCGGCGGCTACGGGGATCTGCTGCTGCCCTCGCTGCACGCCCGCGAGACAATGCGGGCGTGGGCGAGCCGGTACGCCCGGCTTGTGCTCGAGCGCTGCGAGAACAACAAGCGCCGCGCGTGCCGCGAGCTGGGGATCTCCTATCACACGCTGCGGTCGTATCTGCGCTACCGGCCGGAACAGCCGGAGGAGGAGATTCCGCCGGAGGAATGAACGGGACTCGATTGCCGACACACGCCTTACTGTGCTCCCGCGCCTTGACCGGTCGCCGAGGCCCATAGTACCTTTCCCTGGTTGTACGCACGGCCGTTCGCGCGGCAGATCGCGCGCCCGGCCCGCCACGTCTCCGCTCCCGAAGAACTGCGCGCGCTCGACTCGACCAGGCCGGTGCATCCCGCCTGCTCGGCCGGGCCGGGTGACTCGACGCGAATGTCTCAGGCTCCGTCCAGTTCTCTCAAGAGAACCCCGCTGAACGCCCGCCACCGCGCGCTCGGCGCGCGCCTCGTTGACTTCGCCGGCTGGGACATGCCCGTCGAATACTCGGGCATCGTCGACGAGCACATGGCCGTTCGCACGCGGGCCGGCCTGTTCGATGTGAGCCACATGGGTCAGCTCGAGATCGCCGGGCGCGATGCGCTGCGGGCCGTACAGCACATCACGAGCAACGACGCCGCCAGACTGTCCACGGGCCAGGCCCAGTACTCGGCGTTGACCACGCCGGAGGGGACCTTCGTGGACGATGTGCTGACCTACAGGCTTGCAGACGACCACTTCATGCTCGTCGTGAATGCGTCGAACATCGCGAAAGACTTCCGGTGGGTCTCTGGGAAGATCGCCGGCATCGGGGACGCCGTCGCCGTGAACACCAGCTCGCGATATGCGCTCCTCGCGCTCCAGGGCCCGGCCTCGCGGGACGTGCTCCAGACGCTGACCGGTGTCCCTCTTGGCGACATCAGGTACTACTGGTTCACGACCGGAGAGATTGCCGGCGTCGCAGGGACGATCTCACGGACGGGGTACACCGGAGAGGACGGATTCGAAGTGTTTGTACCACCGGCCGCGGCCGAGCGGGTGTGGGATTCGATTCTGGAAGCTGGCAGGGCTGCGGGGGTGGTTCCAGCGGGGCTCGGCGCGCGCGATACGCTGCGCCTCGAGGCGGCGATGCGACTGTACGGCAACGACATCGACGAGACGACCACCGTGCTCGAGGCCGACCTGGGCTGGATCGTTGGCTGGAAGAAGGATGAATTCCTCGGCGCCGGCGTGCTGCGCCGCCAGAAGGCGGACGGCGTCAGCAGGAGGCTGGTCGGGTTCGAGGTGCTGGACCGCGCCATCGCGCGCCACGGTTACGCTGTGTACGTGGGCGTCGAGAAAGCGGGCACGGTGACGAGCGGCACGCAGACGCCGTATCTGAAAAAGGCGATCGGCATGGCGTATCTCCCGGTCGAACGCACAGCACCGGACACGGAGTTCGAGATCGACGTGCGCGGCCGCCGAGTGCGCGCGCAGGTCGTGCCGATGCCGTTCTACAAGCGGCAGCGCTGACAGGACGCCGAAACGGCGTCCTGATGGGAAATGGCCGATGGGCCATGGGCGAATACACATTCCATTGCCCAATTGCCATTCAGGATGCGCTGTTGAGCATCCTGTTAGTGGAGTTGTGGGTGATGAGTCTTGACTTGTGAGCAGCACTCATGACTCTGAACCGCGACCGAAGGAGCGGACCGCATGTATCCCAGCGATCGAAAGTACACCAAAGACCACGAGTGGGTGAAGATCTCGGGCTCCGAGGCGCGCGTGGGCATCACCGACTACGCGCAGAAACAGCTCGGCGATATCGTCTATCTCGAGCTGCCCGACGTGGGCCGGTCGTTCAACAAGGGGGACGTGTTCGGCACGATCGAGTCGGTCAAGGCGGTCTCCGAGCTGTACAGCCCGGTCAGCGGCGAGGTCGTCGAGATCAACAAGGCGCTCGCCGAGAAGCCCGAGGGGGTCAACGCCAACGCTCACGACTCGTGGATGATCGTCCTGAAGACGACCGGCGGCGGCGAGGGACTGCTCGACGCGGCGGAGTACACGGACCTGACGAAGTAATCTCTTGACGGGGCAGCGGCCAGCCATTTCGATGACATCAGACATTCCCGGCTCGTTTCCATCCCGCCACATCGGTCCCGACGCCGCCGAGCGCGATCGGATGCTCCAGGCGATCGGCGTCCCCTCGCTCGACGCGCTGATCGATCAGACCATCCCGCCGGGCATCCGGTCGACGCATCCGCTGGATCTCCCCGAGGCGGACAGCGAGCACGGGTACCTGAGGAGGTTGCGCGAGATCGCCTCGCGGAACGTGGTCCGCCGCTCCTACCTCGGCCTCGGCTATTACGACTGCGTCACGCCGAGCGTGATCCTCCGCAGCGTGCTCGAAAACCCCGGCTGGTATACGCCGTACACGCCCTACCAGGCGGAGATCGCACAGGGGCGTCTCGAGTCCCTGCTGAACTTCCAGACGGTCGTGCGGGATCTGACGGCGATGGACATCGCGACGGCGTCGCTGCTGGACGAGGGGACGGCGGCCGCGGAAGCCATGACGATGTTCCACCGGCTGCAGGCGAAGAAGGCGCCGGCGGGGCAGGAGAGCGTGTTCCTGGCGTCGAGCCGGTGCTTTCCGCAGACGCTGGACGTCCTGCGCAGTCGCGCGGAGCCGCTCGACATCCGCATCGAGACAGGGGAGCCCGAGAGCTTCACGGACGAGATGATGGGGCGCGCGTTCGGGCTGCTCCTGCAGTACCCCGACGAGCGCGGCCGGATCGCGGATCTGCGGCCGATC
>DATIEW010000888.1:0-4006 GCA_035455585.1 Vicinamibacterales bacterium
CCTCAGCGCCCTGGGCAAGATCGTGGCCCTGGCGTGGTTCACGGTGAAAGACGACCAGCATGGCCGCGCGTTCGTCGCCTTCTCCGCCGACTCCGGGCGCACGTTCGGCCCACCAATCCGACTGGATGATGTTGCGAGCACGGGACGTGTGGACGTGGATCTTCTGGAGGACGGATCGGCCGCGGCGTCCTGGATCGAGTTCGCGAAGGAACGCGCCGAGTTCCGCGTCCGCCGCGTCGAGCCATCCGGCGCGAAATCACCGGCGGTATCCATTGCCGGCATCGACAGCGGCCGGACGAGCGGCTACCCGCGGCTGGCCGCGAACGGGAACGAACTGCTGTTCGCCTGGACCGAGCGGGAGGCCGGGACGCTGCGCGTGAGGACGGCCGGCAACAGGAGGTCAGGAGGCTAGGAGAAGACAACAGGAGACCAGGAGTCCAGGAGACTTGACGAATAGAGGGGACGGAGAGAACGGAGGCTAACGCGAAGGAACGGAGCCAACGAAGAGCGCACGAAGAGGGCCCGGTGTACCTGCCCAGGGACCCCCGGTGGCGCCGCGCGACGCGCGGGTCGGATCGAGGGCGCGTTGGGCGGCAAGGAGCCGCAGCGCCCGATCGATGTCGGCAGGCGGCCCACAGCGTCGCCCGCAGCCAGTTCGATGCGGAACACGAGATCCATGACGACGTCGATCGCGTCGGGATCCCGGAGCAGGCGCGGCGTCACCGGTTCCAGCACTTCGGCGTCGGTCGCGAGCGCGCTGAGCGGGTCGGACAGGGGTTCCGGGCACGCCCTGAGCCGCGCGAGGGCCGCATCGAACGCCCGGCTCGCGCGAGCCTTCCGCCGGCGCGTCGTCAGCCGCCGCTGAAGCGGATCCAGCTCGTTCACCAGGCGCGGCGCGTCGAAACTCACCCGCACATCATCGCCGGCCGCGCCGGCCGCGAGCGCACGGCGGAGGTTTTTTCCCGGCGGAATCGGCTTGGAGACCCGAGGAGCGTGCCGTAGCATCAGCCATGATTCCAGTCATCGACGAAGGAGCGCTGCGGCGGGCGGTCTCGCCGGAGCGCGCGGTCGACGTGATGCGGGAAGCGTTCAAGGCCGACGGCGAAGGCCGCACGAGCGTTCCGGCGGTGATCAACCTGGAGATTCCATCGGCGCGCGGCGAGTTTCACGTCAAGACGGCATTCATCGAGGGCGTCCCGCACGTCGCCGTCAAGATTGCGTCGGGCTTCTACGACAACCCGTCGCGCGGGCTCCCGAGCGGATCGGGGCTGATGGCGCTCTTCGACGCGACGACCGGGCTGCCGGCGGCGCTCCTGCTCGACAACGGCTTCCTGACCGACATCCGCACCGGTGCCGCCGGCGCGGTTGCCGCGGAGCTGCTCGCGCGGCGGTCGATCGAAGCGGTAGGCGTGATCGGCTCGGGGGTTCAGGCCCGGTGGCAGGTGCGCTGTCTGGCCACGGTGCGCAGGTTCCGGCGATTGAGCGCCTGGAGCCCGGACCGGGAGCACGTGCTGGCCTACTGCGCCGACATGAGAGCGGAGGGGTTCGATGCAGAGGCCGCGTCAGGTCCCGAAACGGTGTGCGGCGCGGCCGACATCCTGATCACGGCAACGCCGTCGCGCGCCCCGCTCGTCCGGGCCGGCTGGCTGAAAGAAGGAACGCATGTGACCGCCGTCGGCTCGGATTCCCGCGGCAAGCAGGAACTGGATTCCGGGTGCCTCCACCGCGCGGACCTGGCGGTCGTCGATCGGCTTTCCCAGTGCGCCGCGTTCGGCGAGCTGCAGCACGCGCTCGGCGCGGGTCTCATGACGCACGGCGACATCCACGCGGAATTGGGCGCGATCGCCGCCGGACGGAAGCCCGGCCGGACGAGCGAGCGACAGATCACGATCGCCGACCTCACCGGAGTGGGCTTCCAGGACACGGCGATCGCGAGCGCGGCGTTCGGCTGGGCTACTTCTTCTTGACGCCGAGCGCCTCGAGCTTCTTCACGACGTCGTCGCCGGCCGTCTGCACGTTGACCTTCTGATCGATCTCCATGATCTTGCCGTCGGGACCGATGTAGAAGGTCCAGCGCGCCGCGCGGCCCGACGAACGGAGCACTCCGTAGGCCTCGGCGGTCTTCTTCTCCGGATCGCTGAGAATCGGATAGTCCGCCTGGACGTGTTCCGCGAATTTCCTGTTGGTGTCGGCGTCGTCGACGCTGACGGCGAAGTAGGCGAGATCGAACGTCTTCAGCGAGGAGCCGCTCGCACGGAGCGACTTGCACTCGGCCGTTCAGCCACCGGTGAACGCCATGGGAAACCAGGCGAGCACGACCGCCCGGCCTTTGTAGTCCTCGAGCCGGTGGACCTTGCCGTCCGAACCCTGCAACTCGAACGTCGGCGCCGCGTCCCCGACCTTCAATGCCACGCCCTCCTGCGGTCCGCTGGCGGCCGCGACAGCAACCGCGCCGGCAATGACAACCGCCGCCGATACAGATGGAACTCTCATGCGCACCTCGTCAGAGGGCCGATCGTATCATGCCCGGGGTCCGCGGTTCGTGGTTCGCGGTCCGGGGTCCGTCCTTATCCCTTGTCCCTTATCCCTTCTTCATAGCTGCAGCTGATCCCCCTCGCTGGCCGTTTCGGTTGCCGGGAAGATCCGGCGCGCGTCCGTTCGGATCCGCACGAGTTCCTGGTCCGTCCGGCCCGGCTTGTGATGGAACAGATAGAGGCCGCCGACGTTATTGGCCGCAGCGAACGTGGCGCCCGTTCGCCAGTCGCTGTGTCCCCACCCGCGGTGCTGCGGCACCTCCTCGGGGATGTAGTGCGCGTCGAGGATCAGCGCGCCCGCCTCGCGCACGAACGCGGCGAGCGGCTCGTCGTATTCCGGCTCTCCGAACTCGTGATCCGTCGCGTAGACCAGGTCCCCGACCGTGCCCCGGATGCGGTACGCGAATGCACCACCCGGATGGTTCAGTTTGAGCGAGGCGATCTCGAACGGACCGATCCGGAGTTGGCCGATGTCGATGACCTGCACGGCCGGCCGGTTCGGCAGGTGATCGTAGGGAACCGGGAAGAACGGCGAGCGGAAGATCGCGCTCAGCCATTTCGGATCGTGCGAGGCGAGCGCCGGCGCGTAGACGGTTGGTTCCCAACCGGGGTTGTACAGCGGCTCGAAGAACGGCAGGCCCTGCAGGTGATCCCAGTGATAATGGGTCAGCAGCAGCGGGATCTCGCGCGGCGGGCCGGTCAGCCCCGGGCCGACGCCCACGATGCCCGACCCGGCATCGATGATGAGGAGCGCGCCCGTCTTCTCGTCGGTGATCTCCAGGCAGGGCGTGTTGCACCCGTGTCCGATCGCGCTCGGCGTGGCCCACGGCACCGACCCGCGCACGCCCCAGAATCGCACCTGCATCTTGTCAGAGGCTCCTCTCGCCCTGGGCCAGCAGCTGGCGCGCGAGCATGACGTCGCTGTCGTCACCGATGAGGTAGAGGGTATCCCCATCGCTGATTCGCTCGTCGGCAGCCAGGGTGGTGATGTAGGACGCACCCCTCTGGATCGCCAGGATCGTGGCACCCGTCATCGCGCGGAGGTTGACCTCCGCGAGCGTGCGGCCGATCGCCCACTGCCCCGGCTCGACCAGATGGCTCGAAATCGGCATCTGCTGCAGCTGCGGCGGCAGCGAGTCCATCGTCGTGCGCGGCGCGCGCACGGGGCGCAGCGACACGGACTCGCGCCGGAAGACGTCGAGCAGCGTTTCGATGATGTTGCCGGCGACGTGCAGGCGCGAGAGCAGCTGAGCGACGACCTCGAGGGAGGCTTCGAGCTCCTCGGCGACGGCGACCGTTGCGCCAAGCTGCTGGAGACGTTCCGCCTCGAGCCGGTAACGGGTCCGCACCACGATTGGAATCGAGGGCGACAGCAGGCGCACCGCCTTCACCATGCGCTGGCTCGCATCCGGGTCGCTCAGCAGGCTGACAACGGCCGTGGCGTGCTCGATGCGTGCGGCGTGGAGGCTCTC
>DATIEW010000889.1:0-5496 GCA_035455585.1 Vicinamibacterales bacterium
TATCCAATCAGTACTCGATTGGATATGCGCCCGCCAATTCGGATGAGGACGGTGGATTCCGGCGGATCGTCGTGCGGGTCACTTCGCGTCCCGACCTCTGGCCGCGCGCCCGGACCGGCTATGTCGCCGCCCGGGGCTCGCGCGTGTCGATCGGCCACAGGCGCTGACATCCTGCGCACCGCCGAGTCAGCCTCCAACGTCTTGGACAACGGTCGGCTGGAGACCGCACGCGCCTTGAACGGCGGACCCCGACCCCCGACAATAGCTGCTGCATGCACCGTGTGCTGGCCGCTGGCCTGATGCTGGCCAGCATGCTCTGGGTCGTCCTTCTGATCGCCGCGCCCCTGACGCTTTCCGGCGGGTCGGTGCTGGCCGCGCTCTTCTATGAGGCCTGTGGTCTCATCTGTCATCAGCGCCCCGAGCGGTCTTTCCATCTCGCGGGACTTCCGCTGCCGGTCTGCGCCAGGTGCTTCGGCCTCTACGCGTCGGGTGCCGCCGGCGCTGCGGCTGCCTGGCTGGTGGTCCAGGGCGAGGGTGGGAGTTCCCGGTATTTCCGGCGCCTGCTGTTGTGGACGGCGATTCCCACTGCGGTCACGCTGCTGGGCGAGTGGAGCGGTCTTGCCGGCTTTTCGCCGCTGACCCGCGCGCTTGCGGCGATCCCGCTCGGTGCCGCGCTGGGCTGGCTGCTCGTGTCGACGGTGCGCTCGAATCTGACGCACGGCGAGATGCGCTATCATGCCTGAGGACATGACGACGAAGTCGACCGTGGTGGAGCGGGCGCAGTCGGAGCCCGGGATGCTCGCTCGCGTCTGTCTGGCGGCCTGGGTCGTGCCGGGTGCGGGGCATCTCTGGCTCGGGCGGCGATCGAAAGGGGTCGTGTTCCTGCTCGTGCTGACAATCATGTTCGCGATCGGGCTTCTGCTCGAGGGCCGGATTTTCCCGTTCGAGCTGTCCGAGCCGCTCGTCGCGCTGGCAGCGGTCGCGGATGCCGGGCTCGGCGTCCCGTGGATCATCGCGCGCGTCGCGGGCGCCGGGGAGGGCACGGTCACCGCGGCGACGTACGAGTACGGCAACACGTTCCTGATCGCGGCCGGCCTCCTCAACTTCCTCGTCGTCCTCGACGCGTTCGACATTGCGACGGGCCGCAAGTGACCAGCCATTTCTCTCTCCTGCTCCTCTTCGCGCTTCTCGTGTCCATCGTCTTTGCCGTGCTTCTGCGCGACGACCCGCGGGAGCAGCTGAGGACGGCCGCGCTGATGTTCGGCGGCTTCACCGGGGCTGCGCTGCTGCTTGGCTGGGTCATGTATCCGCTGCCGCTCTGAGGCCGTGCGGGCGTGGCGCCTTCCGCTGTGCTGCTGCTCTGGGGGCCTGTCGTGCTTCTCATGGCCCTCATCTTCACGGTTTCCTCCATGCCGGATCCCGGATCGCTCCCTGGTGGTGTGTCGGACAAGGCCGGCCACGTGGCAGCCTACGCGGTGCTCGGGGCGCTCGTGCTCAGGGCGCTGGCGCGGGGCTGGAGGGGTGATGTCACCGTCGCGCGCTGCGCCGCGGCTGCCGGATTCGCGGCCCTGTACGGAGTGACGGACGAACTGCACCAGATGCTGGTGCCCGGTCGCACGGCTGAACTGATGGACGTCGCCGCCGACGCGGTGGGAGCCGTCTGCGGCGTCGCGCTGGTCGTTGCGCTCCGAGCCGTACTGGCGCGTCTCGGTTGGCTCGAAAGGTATACTCGGTCTGCCAACTCCTGAGAGCATGAGACATCCATGACACCTCACGCGCTCGACAATCTCGAGAACCTGATCCTGGAACGGGACGGCAGGGTCGCCGTCGTCACCGTGAATCGTCCGACGGTGCTCAACGCGCTCAACTTCCAGACGATGGACGAGTTGAGGCGGACGATCCTCGCGCTGAGGCACGACGAGGCCATCCGGGCCGTGATCCTGACGGGCGCGGGAGAGAAGTCTTTCATTGCCGGTGCCGACATCAACGAGCTGGCCGAGCAGACTCCCGCCGGAGGCAGGGACCACGCGCTCAGGGGGCAGCACGTGCTCGACCTGATCGAGAACATGGGGAAGCCCGTGATCGCGGCGATCAACGGCTACGCGCTCGGCGGCGGCTGCGAGCTGGCGATGGCGTGCACCCTGCGGATCGCGGCGGACACGGCGAAACTCGGCCAGCCAGAAATCAACCTCGGCATCATCCCCGGCTATGCCGGCACCCAGCGGCTGTCGCGGCTCATCGGCGCGGGCCGGGCGCTCGAAGTGCTCCTGACCGGCGATGCGATCTCGGCGCAGGAAGCCCACCGCCTCGGGCTCGTCAACAGGGTCGTTCCCGCGGCCTCGCTGATGGAAGAAGCCCGTCGCCTGGCGGGGACGCTCGCATCGAAGGCTCCCATGGCCGTCCGCTACATCATCGACGCGGTGAATCGGGGATCGCGGATGACGCTGGCCGAGGGACAGGTGTTCGAAGCGACCCTGTTCGGGCTCGTTGCGAGCACCGAGGACATGCGAGAGGGCACGAGAGCCTTCCTGGAGAAGCGCAAGGCGGAGTTCAAGGGGAAGTAGTCGTGCAGAAGCCAGAGGGCCCGGCCGGGCCGTTGCCCGACGCCGCGGGCTGCCGCTTCGCGCTGGTGGTGTCGCGATTCAACGGCGCGATCACCGACCGGCTGCTCGAAGGGGCGCAGGCCGCGCTCGCCGAAGCCGCCGCGGACGCGAACGACGTCGAGGTGTTCACCGTGCCCGGCGCGTTCGAACTGCCCCAGGCCGCACGCGCGGCTGCGGAGACGGGCCGCTTCGACGCCGTCGTGTGCCTCGGCTCCGTCGTCCGCGGCGCCACGCCCCACTTCGAGTACATCTCGGCGTCGGTGGCGCATGCGCTCCAGGCGGCGGCGGGGGATACCGGTGTACCGATGACGTTTGGCGTGCTGACCACCGACACGTGGGAGCAGGCCGAGGCACGTGCCGGCGCAGGACGGACGAACAAGGGATTCGAGGCCGCGGCCGCGGCGGTCGAGACTGCGCGCCTCTTCCGCCGGTTCCGGAATGGCGACCGGCGATGAGCCGCGTCGATGCCTCTGCGCGCCGGCGGGCACGCGAGGCCGCCCTGCAGATGCTCTACCAGTGGGAGATAGGGCGCATATCGGCGGAGGAGGCGATCGAGTCCTTCTGGCAGAGGGATGACGTCGATGACCTCGACGAGGACGCGCGAGGCTTCGCCGATGGGCTCCTGCGCGGCACCGTCCGGCGCCTGGCCGAGATCGACGCCATGCTGGCCGCCAGTGCCACCAACTGGCGCGTCGAACGCATGGCCGTGATCGATCGTCTCGTGCTTCGACTGGCGGTGTGCGAGATGCTGGAGCAGCCCGCCACGCCCGCGAAGGTCGTGATCAACGAGGCCATCGAGGTCGCGCGAGTCTACAGCGGCGACGAGGCGGTGGCGTTCGTCAACGGAGTGCTGGATGCGGTGCGCAAGGCCCTGGGCCGGGACTAGAGGCTGAGGGTGCAGGTGGGAGACTGAGCGGCGGAATGGCAGAACATCAGAGAGAATCCGACCTCTTGAGCCAGCGACGGGCGAACTTCGAGGAGCTGCTGAGGCTCGGCGTCGATCCATACCCCGTCAGTTTCCGCCGGACCCACACCGTGACCGAGCTCACTGAGCAGTTCGGGACTCGCAGCAGCGAGCAGCTCGACCCTGAGAGGATCAGCACGGCCACTGCCGGCCGGATTCTCGCCATCCGGAGCTTCGGAAAGGCGGGGTTCCTGGCGATTTCCGACGGCCGCTCCCGCATCCAGATCTACTGCCGTCAGGACGCTCTGCCCGCGCGCGACTTTGCCATCTACCGGCTTCTCGATTTCGGCGACCTCGTCGGCGTCGAGGGGCACCTCTTCCGGACGAAGACAGACGAGCTGACCGTCTGGGCGACGAAGGTCGACTTCCTGGCCAAGTGCTTCATTCCGCTCCCCGAGAAGTGGCACGGGCTGCACGACGTGGAGACGCGTTACCGCCAGCGGTACCTCGACCTCATCGTGAACCCCGACTCGCGCCGCGTGTTCGAGGTGCGGAGCCGGGTCCTCGCCTCGATTCGCGCGTTCCTCGACGCGCGGGGGTTTCTGGAGGTCGAGACGCCGATGATGCAGCCCGTCGCCGGCGGGGCACTGGCACGGCCGTTCGTGACGCACCACAACGCGCTCGATCTGCCGTTGTTCCTGCGGATCGCGCCCGAGCTGTACCTGAAGCGGTTGACCGTCGGCGGCCTGGAGCGGGTGTACGAGATCAACCGGAACTTCCGGAACGAGGGAATCTCGACGCAGCACAACCCCGAATTCACGATGCTGGAGTTCTACCAGGCGTACAGCGACTACCAGGACCTGATGGCCATGAGCGAGGAGATGCTCTCGAGCGTGGCGAAGGCCTCGGTGGGTACCGACGAGGTGCGGTTCGGGGGCGCGGCCATTTCCCTGGCGCCGCCCTACGGCCGGATGTCGCTGCGGGAGGCCGCGCGGCAGGCAGCGTCCGACCGCCTGGGCACCGAGGTGTCCGAGCAGGATCTCCGTGAACGGTCGGGGGCAGCCGGGTTGGCGCGCCGCCTGGGAGTCGAGCTGCAACCCGGTTGGGGTGCGGGGAGGATCGCAACCGAGGTCTTCGAACGGCTTCACGAGGACCGGCTGGTCCAGCCGACGTTCGTCTACGACTTTCCGACGGAGGTGTCGCCGCTCTCCAAGCAGAAACCAGGAGACCCTGACACCGTGGAGCGGTTCGAGCTGTACATTGGCGGCTTCGAGGTGGCCAATGCATTCAGCGAGTTGAACGACCCGGCGGAGCAGCGCCGGCGGTTCGAGGCGCAGATCGCGCGCCGGGCCGCCGGCGAGCTCGAGGCGCACGTCATGGACGAGGACTACATCCGCGCCCTCGAGTACGGGCTGCCGCCGACCGGCGGCGAGGGAGTCGGCATCGATCGGCTGGTGATGCTGCTGACCGACAGCCCGTCGATCCGCGACGTCATCCTGTTTCCCCTCATGAAGCCCAGGTACTGACGCTGAATGTCATTTGAGCTTTTCGTCGCCACGCGCTACCTGCTCGCTCGCCGCAAGCAGGCGTTCATCTCGCTGATCTCGCTGGTATCGGTCATCGGCGTAGGCGTAGGCGTCATGGCGCTGCTCATCGCGCTGGCGCTGATGACCGGGCTGCAAGGGGAGGTGCGCGACCGGCTCGTCGGGTCCGCCGCCCACGTCTACGTGTTCAAGGCCGGCGGCATCGACGATCCGGAAGCAGAGGTGCAGCGGATGCGGCAGCTCCCGCGGGTGACGGGTGCCGCGCCGGTGATCCTGGGGCAGGGCCTCGTCCAGAGCGCCCAGAACGACCTGCCGATCCAGATCAAGGGCGTCGTTCCCGCGCTCGAGGCGGGCGTCACGGAGATAGGACGGTCGCTTCAGGCGGGGAGCCTCGATGCGCTCGAGCCGCGGCCCGACACGATTGCCGGCATCATCCTGGGCCGGG
>DATIEW010000890.1:0-2107 GCA_035455585.1 Vicinamibacterales bacterium
ACAATGCGGCGCCGATCGTCTTGGCGAGGCCGAGCCCGATGGCGCCGCCGATGAGCGCGCCGAGCAGGTCGGTGACATCCGCCTCGCGCAGGCGCGTCTCGACGATCACCATCAGCACGCCGAGGGCCGCCCCCAGCGCGAGGTTCACGCTCGGGGAGGGGCTGAACGGCCGCGCCAGCACGGCGGCATACGTAACCGCGACGATGAACAGGCCGCGAACGACCAGATGCCAGGCCATGTATCGTCTCCCCCGTATGAATGCCGGAACACCGGAAGCCAGACGGGGAGAACGCGCTCAACCTGGCACCCGGCATCGACGCTGGTCCTATGATACTCCGCCGGCTCAACCGGACCGGCTCTGCCCGGTTCCGGGTCCAGGAACGAAGCTCCGCCTCTCCACTCGTCGGTTCGAGGCGGAGCTAGGTTACTCGATCAGCTGATCCAGCGCCTCGGTCATGCTCCTCACGCCCGTGAGCTCGAATCCCTGCGGAACATCGTCAAGGGCACAGTTGCCTTCGGGGAGCACGCAGCGCGTGAAGCCCAGCTGCGCAGCTTCGCGCACGCGCAGCGGCGCCTGGCTGATGCCGCGGACTTCGCCGGCCAGGCCTACCTCGCCGAACACGACCGTGCCCTGGCGGATGCAGCGATTGCGCACGCTCGAGGCAACGGCGGCGACCACGGCGAGGTCGGCGGCAGGCTCGTCGACGGTCAGTCCGCCCGCGACGTTGACGTAGACGTCCTCGGCGGCCAGGTTCAATCCGGCGCGCTTCTCGAGCACGGCGAGCAGCAGCGACAGCCGCTGCTGATCGATGCCGCTCGCCATCCGGCGGGCGTTCCCGTAGGTGCTGCTGCTGACGAGAGCCTGCACCTCGACGAGCATCGGCCGGGATCCCTCGACGCAGCAGAGCACGGCCGACCCCGGCGCGCTCGATGGACGTTCCGCGAGAAAGAGGCTCGACGGGTTGGGGACCGGGCGCAGCCCCGCGCCGGTCATCTCGAAGACGCCCAGCTCGCTGACCGCGCCGAACCGGTTCTTGGCCGCACGCACGACCCGGTGCGCATGGTGCTTCTCTCCCTCGAAATAGAGCACGGTGTCCACGATGTGCTCGAGCGCCTTGGGGCCGGCCAGGCTGCCGTCCTTCGTGACGTGCCCCACCAGGAATGTCGGGATGTTCTGCCCCTTGGCAGCAAACAGCAGCTGCGTTGCCGATTCGCGGACCTGACCGATGCTGCCGGGAGCCGACTGGAACCTGAGGGAAAACACGGTCTGGATGGAGTCGACGATCATGAACGCCGGGCGAAGCCGCCCGACCTCCTCGAGAATCCGCTCCAGACACGTCTCGGCCAGGATGTAGAGGGGCGCGGGCTCGATCCCGAGACGCTGTCCTCTCGACCTGATTTGGTGCCCGGATTCCTCGCCCGAGCTGTAGAGCACGGGTCCGGCCGTCCGCGCGAAATGGGCCGCGGCCTGCAGCAGCAGCGTGGACTTGCCGATGCCCGGCTCACCTCCGATCAGCACGAGGGAGCCGGGAACGACTCCACCCCCCAGAACGCGATCGAATTCGCCAATGCCTGTCGAAAGCCGCTCGGCCACGTCCGCGTCAATATCTGCGTACAGCTTCGGCCCGCCAGCCGCCGCCAGGGAATACCTCGCCTCGAGGGCGCCATTGGCTGCCGGAGGCGCGGGGCGTTCCTCGACGAGCGAGTTCCACGCCCCGCACTCCGGACATCGCCCCAGCCACCTCGCCGACTGGGCGCCGCACTCCTGACACGCAAAGACCGTCTTGTTTTTCATCATTTCCCGGGGGACTTCGTCTCCCGGACCCCCTTGCACGCTCGCTCGCGGGGCGCCAGCGCCCCGCTCCGCTCGCGCTGCAGTTCCCCAGCGGTCGACGATTCATTCAACGCTCTCACAACTCACGACTTCGTTGGGCGAATACAACGCCCGCCGGCCGCTCCTCACTCGTACACCCGTTGAATCCGCGACCCGACGCGGCACAGCACTTCGTAGGGGATCGTCCCGATGGCGGCAGCAATCTCGCGTGCGCCGATCGACTCGCCGTCCTGATCGCCGAGGATCACGACGTGATCGCCGGGTGCCACATCC
>DATIEW010000891.1:0-11076 GCA_035455585.1 Vicinamibacterales bacterium
ATCGCGTGCGTGAGCTGCATCGCCCCGACGAGGCCGGTCGCCATCACGCTCATGTTCAGGCCGCCGGTCAGCGCCGCGGCGTGCACCAGCGGATTGAGGATCACGTAGCCGACGTCCGAGAAGATCGCCACCCCTATCACGAACCCGCTCATCGTCAGCGCCAGCGGCATGTGGCGCTGGCCGACCAGCGCGATCATCGACGTGGTGATTCGCTCGACGCCGCCCGTGTGCTTGAGCGCTTCGGCGAGGAGCGCTCCCAGCACGATGACGATCGCGATGCTCTGGATGGTGCGGCCGAAGCCCTGCTCGAAGGCGTCAATGAGCGCCCGCCGGTCGATGCCCGGAATGAGCGCGAAGAGAAGGATCGGAACGAGCAGCGCGATGAAGACGTGCCATCTGAACCGCGTGATGAGGAGAAAGAGAAGCGCCACGATGGCGATGAGCCCCGAGACGGCCACCAGCGCGCTGTCGGTGATCATCGTCTTTCCTTGTCCAGGCCCGGCTCGCGGATCGTCGTTCCGCCTCACCTCCGCGCCGGACGGGGCACGCCGCCACCGAGCGCCGTCCGGACGCTGATGAACTCTCCCAGGTTCTCCGTGTTGATGAGGCCGACGAGCGATCCGCGGCGGAGGACCGGCATCGTGCGGCAGCAGCCGCTGTCCTGCAGGCGCTGGAACGCCACCTCGATCATGTCCAGCGCGTCGGCCGTCTGAAAATCCCGCCGCATCACTTCGGCGACGGGCTGCTCCCGTCCCTCCCGCGCCAGCGCCGCCAGCAGATCGTTCCGCGTCAGGATGCCCACGACGGTGTCCCCGTCGAGCACCGGGAAATCCTGCTGGCTGCCGGAGAGCAGCAGCTCCACGGCGCGGGCGAGCGAATCGTCCGGCGAGAGCGTGCGGAAATCGGTCATCATCGCCCGCTCGAGCGGGATGCCGCTGAGGGCGGCCCGCACCTCGGTCATCGCCGATTCCTGGGCCGCGCCGATCCAGACGAACAGGGCGATGAAGATGAGGAAGGGATTGGTGAACAGCCCGAGCCACCCGAAGAGCAGCGCCATCCCCTGGCCGAGGCTCGCGGCGATCTGCGTCGCGCGCGTGTACTCCATCCGCATCGCCAGCAGCGCCCGAAGCACCCGGCCGCCGTCCATCGGAAAGGCGGGCAGCAGGTTGAAGGCCACGAGGATCACGTTGACCAGCATCAACCGCTCGACGAACGACCCGCTGGTCACACTGAGCGTCTCGATCGGCGACAGCGTGGCCGTCGAGACGAGCACCAGATAGAGGATCCCGGCAATCACGACGTTGACCGCCGGACCGGCGATTGCGACCCACAGCTCCTGGCGCGGATCGTCGGGCATGCGCTCGAGCCGTGCCAGCCCGCCGATGGGCAGCAGCGTGATGTCGCGCGTTCTGATGCCGAAGCGACGCGCCGTGAGCGCATGGCCGTATTCGTGCAGCACGACGCACGCGAACAGCGCCAGGATGAACAGGACGCCCATCAGCGCGGCCGACACGCTGCGCTCCGCGAGCCAGTGCGCAAGGGCGACCCACGCGACCAGGATCAGGAACGTCGCGTGGACGTAGACGCCGATGCCGGCGAATTCACCGAGCTTCGCTGACCATTTCATGAACGCTGAATGCTGAATGTCGAGTGAATGCCGAATGCCGGGTCGGCTTCAGCCGACGTTCAGCATTCAGCATCAGCATCAGTTTCGCCGTCGCGATTCGAAGTCGACCGGCGTGAGCGGCACGTCCCAGTGCGCCTCGAGCAGCTCGAAGCGGCGGCGCTCCTCCCGCCGGAAGGTCGTCTGATCCGGATACAGCTTCCCGATCACCTCTTCCTCGGTCGGCACGCCCGCCGCGCCCTCGCGGACGACGAGCTCCACGGCGAACGTCCAGTCGGCGCGGCCGTCCCCGTGATATCGAGGCTGGTAGGTGCGAATCGATGCGTAATAGCCCGCATCCATCCGCGCCTTCAGCACCGGGTAGTGGTTCTTCTGAAACAGGTCCAGGAACTCGTCCTGGAATCCCCATCTGACCTTGTAGAAGTACCACGTGGTCGTCTGCCCCGGTACCGCACCCCTCAGGGCGGGCGCCTGGACGACGCCGGCCGCTCCGGTCCATTGGGGCGCGGCCAGGGCGCCGACCATTCCCAGCGCGAGGCCGATCGCAATTCGCTTCATCTCACCCTCCGCATCAACGCGCAGCCTTGAAGGGACAAATCACAACCGGGCAACGGTCGAGGCCGCTACCGGCCGAGGCCACTCAGCCGCCAGGCCTGCAGCACCCGTATGTAATTCCCGCGTTCGAGCGCCGCCGGATTCCGGCTCCGGCTGAGGCTCATGCTCCCGAGCGCCTGACCGAGCGACCCGTACTCGTGAGCCTCGAGCCACCGCTCGAGGTCCCTGAGCACGAGCGCGAGGTAGCCCGGCCCGTGCTGAATCAGGGCGGAGACCATCTGCACGGCGTGAGCGCCGGCCATCAGTGCTTTCAGAGCATCGATGCCACTGTGAACGCCGCCGCTCGCCGCCAGCGAGGCCTTCGTGTGTCCCGAGAGGATGGCCAGCCACCGCACCCGCAGCAGCAGGTCCTCCGAGGTGGAGAGATGCAGCCGGGCCACGACCTCCTGCGCCTCCGGATCGATGTCCGCCTGGTAGAACCGGTTGAAGAGGACGAGCCCGTCGGCCCCGACCGCGTCGAGACGCTGCGCCAGATGGGGCAGCGACGAAAAAAAAGGCGAGAGCTTCACGGCGAGCGGGATCGTCACGCGCCGCCGCACGAGGCCCACGACCTCCAGCAGCCGCGTCTCGACATCGACGCCGCTTTCATTGAGGTCGGTGGCAACGTAGTAGAAGTTCAGCTCGAGCGCGTCGGCGCCGGCCGATTCGATCTGCGACGCGTAGTCGACCCAGCCCTGGGGGCTCGTGCCGTTGAGCGACGCGATCACCGGCACGCCAACCGCGCTCTTGATCCGGCGCACCTGTTCCAGGTAGCGATCCGGCTCGAATGCGAACTCCTGGGGCAGCGGCAGCAGCGAGATCGCCTCGGGGAAGGACTTCGCCTGCGCGAGCAGCTCGTGCAGCCGGCCGTACTCGGCACGCGTGAGCTGTTCCTCGAACAGCGAGCGCAGCACGATGGCGGACGCGCCGGCGTCTTCGAGCCGCTTGACCATGTCGAGGGAGTCGGCGAGCGGAGACGCTCCCGGCATCAGTGGATGTGCGAGCCTCAGACCCAGATAGGTCGTCGATAGATCCATGCGTCACCCGGCAGGATGGAGGGATGTTCCCAGCGTTCCCTGAACCCGATCGCCGAGCGTATGCCTGTCAAACCGATCGGCTTTGCCGCACAGCGCAGTCGCTGAGCAGCCGCTCGAAACAGGGAGTCTGACCCGACACCCGGAACGGGCGATTATAGCCGCAAAACACCCGCCGGCACCCCGGCCGGACGTCAGGCTGCGGCATCGCCGGTGTATAGAATTGCGTGAATGGCCGACCGCCGCGACCGCGACCCGCCAGCCGGGCAGGCCGATCATGGTCTACGCCGGCTGCTCACGTGGACGTTCATCGCGCTCGCGCTGGTCCTCGTGATGACGATGATAGCTGTCAGTCTCGTCATGCGGTGGTTCGGCGCCTGAGCCGCGTTGACAGCTCCCGGCCTGCGTCATACGGTAGAGCGCGACGGAACACGGATATGGCCAGTCGTCCTCGCTTCGGCGCCGACTCGGTCGCCGCTCTTCTGAGCGCCGCGTTCTCCCTCTTTGCGCAAGCGCCGATCCCACCTGGCGCCGCACGGGCATTCACGGGTGCCACGGTCATCGACGGCACCGGCGCCCAGCCCATCCGCGACGCCGTCATCGTCGTGCAGGGCGGCCGGGTCATCGCCGTCGGCCCGGCCGGCACGACGGTGGTCCCCCCCGCAGCCGAGCGCATCGATCTGCCAGGCCGGACGATCATCCCGGGCCTCATCAACGCGCACGGCCACGTGGGATCGACGGCAGGCTTGCGGAGCGGCGAGGCCGTGAACACCGAGGACAACGTCCGCCGGCAGCTCGCGCTCACCGCGCGCTACGGCGTCACGACGATCGTCAGTCTCGGCGACGACCGGGAGGCCGGTTTCAGGATGCGCGACACGAACGACCGGACCGGTCTCGATCGGTCGCGGTTGTATGTCGCCGGCCCCGTCGTCAACGCACGGACCCCGGCCGAAGCGCGCGCCGCCGTCGAGACGGCAGCCGGCCTGAAGCCCGACTGGATCAAGATCCGCGTGGACGACAATCTGGGAACGACCGAGAAGATGCAGCCGGAGGTCTATCGCGCCGTCATCGAGCAGGCACACGCGCGCGGGCTGCGCGTGGCGGCGCATCTCTTCTATCTCGAGGACGCGAAGGGCCTGCTCCGCGCAGGCGTCGATCTCCTGGCGCACAGCGTCCGCGACGTCCCGGTGGACCGCGAGCTGATCGAGCTGATGAAGGCCCGAGGTGTGTGCCTCTGTCCCACGCTCATGCGCGAGGTCTCGACCTTCGTCTACGAGTCCCGCCCGGCGTTCTTCGACGATCCCTTCTTCCGCCGCGAGGTCGAGCCCGGACTCCTCGCGGCGCTCGAGGATCCCGCCCGCCAGGCCGGCGTGGCGGCCAGCCGGTCGGCACAGGCATACAAGAAGGCGCTGGAAGTGGCGCGGGCGAACGTGAAGTCGCTGCATGCGGCCGGCATCGGGATCGCGTCGGGAACCGACACCGGACCACCGGCTCGATTCCAGGGGTACTTCGAGCACCTCGAGCTCGAGGAGCTCGTGAAGTCCGGCCTCGGCCCCTCCGACGCACTCTTCGTCTCCACCGGCGGCGCCGCGCGCTGCCTCGGGCTCTCCGATCACCTCGGCACGCTTCAGCCAGGGCGGTGGGCCGATCTGATCGTCCTCTCGCGCAGCCCGCTCGACGACATCAGGAACACGCGCACGATCGAGTCGGTGTGGATCGCGGGCAACCGCGTGCCCGGCGCTCAAACAGGAGATCAGGAGATCAGGAGGCGTTAACAGGAGATCAGGAGATTGTCGGATCAGGGTGATTCCTGACGCCCGATGAGCCCAGTTCCCAACGCCTGACCGAGCTGACCTCGCTTGTCAACGCATAAAGCCCATCCCCCAACTCTCAATGTGGCGTGCTCTTCGGCTCAGACCGTTCGGGAGTCGGGGGTTGGCAGTTGAAGGTTGACGATGCACGTGAACGCCGGGCTCAAGGCCTCACTCTCGCACGGGCCCACGCGACCGCGTCCTGACGGGCGGCAAAGTGCAGCAGCGGAGATTCGTGCGGCAGATCGATGCCCGCCGCGTGCGCCATCGTGTTCGTGGAGATTTCCGCGGCCGCTGGCTGGAGCGACCAGGGGGGATGGTGGATCTCGACGATCACCGGCTGCATCCGTCGATCGACCGTGTAGAGACAGTACCGCTCGGTCAGAAAGTACTCGAGCGATCCCGGGCGCGCCTGGAATGCCGGGCCAATCGGACGGTACGTGGCGACGAGCTGCGCCGGCGGGTCCTCGCGCCGGCGGCTCCGGTAGTCGACACGGCCGTCGCGCCGCTCGACCCGCATCGACGCCGTGTAATAGGGGAGGTGAAAGAACCACCTGGCCGCGTGAACCGCGAGCGGGCTGGCCGCGTCGAGACTGAAGAAGAACACGCCTGGCCTGCCGCCGACGCTGACGTAGGTGCGCACATTCAACTCGGGAAACGCTGACAGCCGCGGGATCGCCGGAAGGAAGCGGAGCGCGACATTCGTCATGCGGAACGGCACGATGCCGAGCCACGCCCGCCCGTCGTACAGATCTAGCTCCAGCGCGAGCGGGACCTTCGATGCCAGACGCGCGGCATCCACGGGCCAGTGCGCGAATAGCAGATCGTGCCACGTCTGCGTCATGATCCACGGGCGCCGGGGCATTGGCCACGGGCGCGACGTCAGATCATCGAGGATCTCGGATCTGAAGTCCGACACAATCGCAAATCCGCGGTTCGTGGTTCGCAGTCCGCGGTTCGCGGTTCGCCCGGTCCGCGATCGGCGATCAGCGATCCGCGATCGCGATCAATGGCACGAGCCGGTGCCGGCGTCGCGGAACCTTCCGCCCTCGGCGGGAACGAACTCCCACGAGTATTCGCCGGACCGCAGCGTCAGCGCCAGAACTCCCCATTCCGAGCCAGTCCTCTCGCTGTTCGGCCGGATGGCCTTGGGCGGGTACAACGCGGCTCCGCCTGTACCGACGATGAACTGCCGGATGCCCCGCTCGGGGTCCGCGCGGCCGGCCGGGTCCTGAGGCGCGAACCGCTCGTAGAGGTGATCGTGCGCGGACAGGACGATGTCGACGCCGAACGCGTACAGGGTGCCCCAGAGATCGTGAAGGCCGGGATTGTTGCCGTGCGGCCCTGAGCTGAAGCGGGGACGGTGCAGGTAAGCGACCGTGCAGTGTACCGCATGAGCGGCGAGATCGGCGCGTAGCCACTCATCCTGGGCCGATCCGGCGCGGATGTCGATCTCGCTGTTCAGTGCGACGACGTGCCAGGCGCCGAGATCGTAGCTGTAGTAGCCCAGCCCCGGTGGTCCTGCGTTCGGCCCGAAGTACGCGAAGTACGGGGCAGCGTTCGGGCTCTCATACTCGTGGTTGCCAGGAACGGGCATCGTGCGCGATCGATGGCGGCCCCATGATGGGTGGTAGCAGTTCTGCAAGTTGGCGGCGGTGCCGCTCGGATAGGCCAGATCTCCTGCCGCAAAGACGGTCCCGCCGATGTGATCGAGCAGCCGCGCGGTCAGTTCGCTGCCCGGCGATCCACAGAGGCCGATGTCCCCGCTCCCGACAAGTACCGCCGGAGGGTGACTCGGGGTGACCGGGGGAGCGCCGGCTTCAATCGGCGTCGGCGATGGCCCGGCTGGAGCCGCCGAGCAACCGCAGACAGCGCACACTGACAGGGCTGCAGCCAAGCCGGCCGCCAGGCGTCTCGGCATATGTTCTCGGGAATCGCGTGAGCCTCTCTGACGCCGGCATTATCGCGCACCGATGAGCATCGGCGCAACGACGAGAATCGTCATCCTCGTCCTGGCGTGGGGTCCGCAACACACCCCCACCTTCGCGCGAAGCGCTACGCGCCGGGCACGAGGTGGTGGTGTCGGTGTCTTGTCCGGCCAAGACCTCTGGTGGGTGCAAGACGCCTGGCGGCGTGCCGGAGAATCAACCGGCGTCAATCCCCAACTCCTGATTCCCAGCTCCCAAGGGTTCCCAGAAGTGACGGAAGTTCCCTGGAAGTTGGGAGTTGGGAGTTGGGAGGAGGCGACTGGGTGCGCTACTCGACGGGCCGGCCGCCGGCTGCGGCCACTTCCTTGAGCACGAACAGCGGGCGCTCGGCGACGAAGCTCTCGATGGCCTCGATCGCACGCTCGAACTGCTCGTTGGAGAACTGCTTGAGCGAGTCCGAGAGGGCGTCCGACTGGATCACCGCCAGCAGTCGCCGCATTTCTCCCGCAAGCCAGTCATCCTGGAGGGCGATCCGGGCACATTGCGCGAGCACGTCCAGATAGAGCGCGCGGAGATCGGGAAACGCCAGGGCTCCGCGCGTCAGGGGGTTGTCTCCCGCGCGCTCGAATATCGGATAGTCGATGTACTCGAAGGCAAGGTCCTTGTCCCACGGGATGAACCGGTGGACGGCGTTGTCCGACGGACGGTAGAGATAGAAGTTGTTCATGCCCATCCAACCCAGGATCCCGTCGTACTCCGCGATGAACGCCTCGATGGCGACGTAGCTCACGAACGCCTCGAGGTTCACATACCGCTCCACGCGCTCACGCCAGACGGCGTCGACGGGATGATTCGCCTCGCGGAACAGATCCCGAATCGGTGAATAGAGGATGGTATCGGCCTCCAGTCGACGCGTACGCGCCTCGAAGAGCGGCTTGTAAGCCGCATGCCCGCCGAGTTCTTCGCCGGTGTACACCCCCAGACGATGGAATTCGAACAGATAGCCGGTGTTCTCGCCGAGCGTGCGCGCCAGGAACTCGGGCTCCACGGCTTCGACGATTGCATAGACGCCGTGCAGGACGTTGTTGACATACAGCCGGCAGAACGATTCTCGCGAGGCGGGCTGGCCCATCCGCTCGAACATCGCCATCGAGAGCACCTCGCGCAGCATCGACGCGTCCTGCCAGAGATTGTCGAGCACCAGCGACCTGAGGCCAAGGAACCGCTGACCGGTGACGTAGCGATCGAAGTCGATTCTGAGGCCCGGCTTCGTCACGCTGCGGCTCGCAGCGCCCCTCACCCGCACCGCCACGTTCCGGACGCGGATGCCGCGCCACTGGAAATCGGCCGTGTAGTAGACGTTCTCCAGGTAACGCGCCCGCAGATCCCGCAGATCTCGCGAGTTGATGTAGAGACGGATCTCATGGAGCACCTGCGAATCGAACAGATCGGCCGAAGTCTGCGCCTCGGCGGTGCCGGGTTGCAGGACCAGGACCGACGCCGCGAGGATGCCGGCCGCGCGCCAACGAACGCTGAGCATGGTAGGACCTCACAGCTTTGCGAAAAGTGCGTCAACTCCCAACGGCCAACTCCCAACTCCCAATCTTCCAACGTCCAAGGCACCTGGCCTTGGTTGCTGAAACCCGGTCCATTTCACGCGAGCGGCGTGAAGCACCTCAGAAAGCGAGCTGGACGCGCATCGCGCGGCTCCAGACGACGGACTGGTCCGACAGCGAGAGCCGCGCCGGATCGTCGATGCGCTCCCGTATCACATTGGCCTGGAACTTGACCCAGCGGTTCACGTACCAGTTGACGCCGACCGTGGTGCCATGGAGGCCGTTTCCCGCGATGACGTCCGCGCGCGGACTCGTCGACGGCGGCTCGCCCTCCGCGGCGCTGCGGAACGTCACTCCCTCGACGCGGACGGCCACTTCGATCGCGCCGAAGCCGGCCCCCGGCAGGAGGGGCCGACGGGGACGATCCAGCCCATCGGCCTTGTGCTCGCCGGTAATCGCCCAGGTGCCGCTCACGTACCAGCCCGTAGCGACGAGCGGCGACAGGTCGGTATCCTCCACGCTCTCGCCGCGGCGCTCGTCGGTGACGCGGATGTATTCCGACTGGATCGAAAAGGGGCCGGGACGCCACCGGAATTCGAACCCGGTGCGCTGCCTGCGTCCATTGACCCAGACGTCGGCCTCGTAGAAGGACGCGCTCAGCGCGGTCTGCCCGCGCAGCGCCGGGAACCCTTCCGGCAGCAGGCTGGTCGTGAAGGCCATGCCTGCCCGGAGGTCTGCCAGCTGTGATTTTCGCTCCGCAAAGGGGTACACGAGGACGCGGCCGGCCCAGGTGGTCCCTCCGAAGACACGTTCCGGATTCCGGACGCGCGCGTTGCGTCCGTCGTGGTCGAACACGCCAAGCTCGTATCGCACCAGGCGCGTGAACGGGCGGCCGTGGACCATGACCCCCCGGTCGCGCCCCGGCGCCAGGAGCGTCGCCGCGCGCGAGCGGCGGACGAAGTCCAGGTTCGTCGCGCCGACCAGCTCCTCCAGCCCGAACGGCAGCTTGAACTTGCCGCCCTGCACCCGCACGGCCGCAAACTGCCGGTAGTTCACATAGACGTCGCGCCACGGATCGGACGAATCGATCTCGCGCTCGATCTCGAACTGGAGCGCGCCGCCCAGCTCTCCCTCCACGCCGATGCGGCGTCGGGCAATGTCTATCGCACCCTCGTCCTCGTCACCTGAATGGACGGGAGACTCGAGCGCCTCGAACCGCACTCGCGCGTGAGGGTCGAGGCGGACGGCATCGCCGTAGCGGAACGACGGGCCTGCTCCCCATCGCACGTGCCAGCCCCTTGGCCTCGTCGGCTCTTGTGGCTGGCTCTGAACCACCCCTTCCGATGGCCATCGTTCGTCGATGAGGGCGAGCCCGGACGCCGGTGTGAGCAGCGACTCCCTCGCCGCCGGAAGCTGCGGATCCGCAATCCGGAGCAGGACAACGAGGGCCGCCGCTTCGATAACGGTCATGAGCAGTGCACCGGTGGAAGAAAGGTCAGTTTGCCGGGGCCAGGATGATGCTGGCCAGGTCGCGCGCAACGGACGAGGCGAGGTCCGTGTCCAGCCGCAGCGCGTCGCGCACCGGCCTGTTGTAGGTCTCGCTGCCGACGGAGGTGTTCTGCTTACCGTCGATCACCCGCAGCGTTATCCGGATGCGGTCGCCGTCACGCTTGAGGCATCCCTCCACGACGAAGTCCACTCCCAGCTCGCTCGCAATCTCCGGGATCGACCGCGGCTGCAGGCGATACTGCATGGATGAGGTCCGCGGCACGACGCGGAGACCGGGAATCTCCTCGAGCGCGCCGATGAGCTCATCCATCAGCCCGTCCGCCAGGTGCCGCTGCCCGGAATCGGAAGAGAAGGACGCGAGCGGGAGCACGGCGACGGCCGGGCGCAAATCGCCTGACGTCCGTGGAGCCGGCGCGGTCCGCCGTTGCAGTACTCCATCGGCCGCGTGAGCCCTCTCCGTCCGATCGCCGTTCATACGGTCGGCGACGGTCAGCCCCAGCGTGATCATCGCGACGGCGCCGAGGATCTGGGCCAGGATTCGGCCGATAAACGAGATCCACGCCGATCGGACCTTGTCCCGCTTCTTCTTCCTCTTCGACTGATCCGGCGAAGGCGGGCCGCACATCCCGGTGACGTCAGTGCTCGATTCCATAGCAACACCATGCGCGCCGCGGCGCGATGACGGACATCCCGACCATCCGCGCAGCCCGATCAGGCCTCCAGGACGCTGCTGGGCCAGCAACGAGCGTGCCCGCCCGAACGCTTCGACATGACCCGCTTTCCCGGCGCTGCGGCGGCCTCCGGGACGAATCCGGACGCCACTTGATCGCCGCCGATGACAGTCGATGTCCTCCGGGCAGGACCGGCGGGCAGATCTCGACCCACGCCTGTCCACCTCCAGCTCGGGCCTGGACGACTTGCCGTGCCGATCCACTCACTCTTCGCAGCCAGCCGGGCTTACTGACTGTAACGAGTGTGGCGAGAAAACTGGACATGAACGGCTGTCCCAGCATGGGTTGC
>DATIEW010000892.1:0-5445 GCA_035455585.1 Vicinamibacterales bacterium
AGAGACTGCCACATACGTATGGACCTCGCCCGGACGGATTGCCGTGTCATTCGGCAACGGTACCGAGAAGGTGACGACCGTGCCTTCGGCCGGCCCGGACGACGGGCCGCGGCCCAGCCACGCGACGGCGATCGCCCCGACGGCCACGAGCCCGACAGCCGCAAGGACGCCAGGCACCCACAATCGCGCGCGTCCGCGACGATGCGCCAGGCCGCCGCTCGAGGCGGCGGAGACGGCGCCGGTGAGCTCGGCGGTCGCGTCGGCGAGCTCGATTCGCGCGTCGGCGGCATGGTGAAGACGACGTTTCGGATCCTTACGCAGGCAGCGCTCGATGAGCAGCCGGACACCTGCAGGCATCGAGGGCGGCAGCTTCGCGACGTCGGGAGGTTCTCCGAGAATGGCCGCGATCGTCTCGGCGGAGGTGGCACGACGGAACGCCGGAGCGCCGGCCAGCAACTCGTACAGCACGCACCCGAACGCCCAGAGGTCGGTGCGGGCGTCCAGCGGCTCGCCACGCACCTGCTCGGGGCTCATGTAGGGCAGGGTTCCCATCTGAGTCCCCGGTGAGGTGGCTGCCAGCGACCGGCTCACGGTTGTCAGATCCGGCCCGTCCGCCGCCGACACCTTCTTGGCAAGACCGAAATCGAGCACCTTCACGCGGTCTCCGGCGCCGATCATGATGTTGGCCGGCTTGAGATCGCGGTGGACGACGCCCTGGTCGTGCGCGGCAGCGAGCGCTTCGCCGATCTGATCGGCAATGAGCAGGGCTTCCTCGACGCGAAGAGCGCCTTGCGCGAGGCGATCGGCCAGCGTCGGACCCTCGACCAGCTCCATCACCAGCGCACGGACGCCGTCGCGCTCCTCGAGGCCGTACACCTGGGCGATATTGGGGTGGTTCAGCGACGCCAGGGTACGCGCCTCGCGCTCGAAGCGCGCCAGGCGGTCCGCGTCCTGCGCGAACGAATCCGGCAGGACCTTGAGGGCGACGTGGCGGCCGAGCGTGCGATCGACGGCCCGGTACACCTCGCCCATGCCGCCCGCGGCGATTGGGGCTATGACCTCGTACGGGCCGAAGCGGGTGCCGGAGGGAAGCGCCACCAGGTGCCGTTCGGCGTGATTCTATCGCGGTGGCCGGATGTGCCGGAGGACACGCTCAAAGACTCTATTCCGCCTGCAGGTCAAGCGTTCATCATCGACCCCGACCGTTGCGCTCGGGGCGAACTGAAAAGGAAGAAGGGCTCGGATCCCGGATCCCGGACCCCGGATCTCGACAAGGGACATCCCTCGCCTACTCCGCGCGCAGCGCAATCACCGGATCGACCCGCGTCGCCCGCCGCGCCGGCACCAGGATGGCGACAGCGGACACAACGGCGACGAGCAGGACGACCGTGCTGTACACGACCGGATCGCGGGGGCTGACGCCAAAGAGCACGCTCTGGATGCCGGTCCCGGCGAGCGTGGCGATCGCCAGCGCCAGCACGGTCCCGGCGATTGTTCCGATGATGACCTGAATCGCGCCCTGCGCCAGCACCATCGTCAGGACGCGGCGACGGGTGGCGCCGAGCGCCATCCGAACGCCCAGCTCCTGCGTGCGCTGGCTCACCGCGAACGACATGACGCCGTAGATGCCGGCGGCCGCCAGGAGCACGGCCACCGCGCCGAACATCGAGAACATCGTCGCGATGATCTTGTTCTGCGAGATGAACGCGTCGATCTGGCTCTGCGGTGGCCCGACGTAGTAGAGCGGCAGGTTGGGATCCAGCCGGGCGATGGCGCGCCGGAGCGGAGCCGCCAGCGCCTCGGCGGACCCTCCGCGCGGCCGCACGATGACCGTGGCGAACTGATTGGCGAGCGGCTCCGGCGGCGTCGGCCCGAACACCGACGCGTAGAACGGCACGTAGAAGCCGGACTCGTCGAGCCCGGGGTTGTTGAACGGACCGAGCATGCGCGCGTCCGACACGACGCCGACGATCGTCCGCCACGGCCCGGCCTCGTTGGTGGTCCCGCCGAAGGTCCGGAAGCGCCGGCCGAGAGCGCTCTCCGCGCCGAAGTGCTTCCTGGCGAACGCCGTATTGACGATCGCGACCGGCTGCCGGGTGTCCAGATCCTCGGTCGTGAACGGGCGGCCCTCCAGGAGCTTCTGTCCCGTGACGTCGAAGAACCCGCCCGTCACCTGCTCGAAGTTCGTGTTGGGCCGATCCTGATCCTGGACGTACTGCCGCCCTTCGATCTCGATCGGACCGCTGCCCGAGAACACCATGCGGAAGCGATTGGTGAATGCCGCGGCAGATATCTCGGGCTCGGTCGACAGCGTCTCGATCAGCCGGTCGTAGAACTGCTTGCGCGCCTGGGACGAGGGGTAATCGCCGTCCATCAGACCCATGCGGGCCGACAGAATGCCCGTCGTGTCGTACCCGAAGTCGATCGTCTGCTGCGCCCTGATCGTGCGCACCTGCAGCAGGGCGCCGATCAGCAGCACGCACGTCACGACGATCTGGAGGACGACGAGGCCGCGGGAGAGCAGGCTGATCCTGCGGCTCGTTGCACCGCGCGTGCTGTCGCGCAGGATGTCGACGGCTCGCGTGCGGGACAGGCCGAGCGCCGGCAGCAGGCCCGATGCCACGGCGGCAGCCACCGTCGCGGCGACCGTCACCGCAAGGACCGGCATGCTGAGATCGAACGTGATCCAGGACGGCGGAGGCGTGTCGAGACTGCGGACCGCGGCCGTCAGCCAGTCGATGGCGCCGTATGCCAGCGCGATCCCGACGACGGCACCCACGGTGGAGAGCAGCAGGCTCTCGGTCAGCATCTGTCGGACGAGCCGCATGCGGCTGGCGCCGAGCGCGGAGCGGATTGCCAGCTCCTTCCCGCGCTCGGTAGCGCGCGCGAACTGCATGTTCATGACATTGGCGCACGCGATGAGCAGGACACCGACGCAGAACGCAAGCATCGTGAGCAGCGTGCCGCGCAACGGCGTCGGCGTGAAGGTCTGGATCAGGGGCTCCACGCGCCCGGTATTGAATCGCTTGTTAGTCTCCGGATAGGCCGTCGCAAACCGCCTGGCAAGCTCGGTGAACTCCGCGGTCGCCTGGTCGGTCGAGACGCCGCGCTTGATCAGGCCTATGACGCCGGGGCTGATCGCCGCTGGATCGTTCCGCGGACGCACGGGGAACTCGGTGTAGAGCGGAATCCACAGCTCCTCGTTCGTCGGAAATGCAAATCCCTGAGGCATCACGCCGATGATCGTGGCGGGCTTGCCGTTGATGCGCACGACGCGGCCGACGACTTCCGGGGATCCGCCGAACTCGCGCTGCCAGAGACCGTACCCGACGAGCGCCACCTTCTCGGCGCCTGGCTGGTTGTCGGCCGCGGTCAGATCGCGCCCTATGTGAGGCGACACGCCCAGAATGCGCAGGAAGTCTTCGGTCGTGTAGACGCCCGTGTACCGCTGCGGGCGGCCGTCGATCGTGACGTTGACGGTCGACCCGCTCAGATACGCGGCCATCAGCTCGAGCGACTGCTGCGCCGCCCGCAGCTCTTCATAGTCCATCGACGAGATCTGGCCGTTCACGCCGAAAGCGGTGGCCGTCGTGGGATCGATGAGGTTCGCGCTCACCAATCGGTCCGCGTTCGGGAAGTCGAAGCCTCGCAGCATCACGCCGTTCACGACGCTGAACATCGTCGTCACGCCGCAGATGCCGAGCGCAAGCACCGACACGGCCAGCGCAGAGAACGTCTTCTCCTTTGCCAGCGCGCGGAACCCTGTGCGGAAATCCCGTCGAACAATCTCGATCAGTGCAGGCATCGGCGGATCCAGACTGAGCGCCGGAGCAGGCGGTCCCCTCCGGCCTCATCAAGGGGAATACGCCGCGCGCCACTGGCTGGTTCCCGACGCTGAAACGAGCGGACCGGTGGTGACCGTCGGTGTCGACGCGCGCACCTTCGCGATCGGCGGACCATGCCGACGATCGACGTCGGCTGAAGCGCGGCAGCCGCGAGAGACTTGCACCGGTTGAAGCCCCTGCGCTAGAGTGCTGCGTCCGCGACAGTCCTTTCTCTCGCCAAGGAGGCCTCATGAAGAACCCCTGGCCGCTGGTCGTTGTCGCCATCCTGGCGGCGGCCCCCACGGCGGCCGATCAGGATCCGGTTAAGGTAGACCCGGCCCATCATGCGGTGGTGCTCGAGAACGACCAGGTTCGAGTACTCCGGATTACGATGAAGCCTGGAGAGAAGACGCCGTCGCACCAGCATCCCGCGGGGGCCGCGGTGCTGCTGACCGATGCATCGATTCGCCTCACCGGCACCGGCGTGCCAGCCGACCAGCCACCCCGCAAAGCGGGTGACGTCGTGCTGGCCGAGCCCACGACGCATGTGGTCGAGAACACGGGCAAGACGGCGAGCGAGGTGATTCTGGTCGAGCTCAAGTCGTCCCCGGCCGGCAAGCCGGTGTCGAAGAGCGCTGCGGGCGCCGATCCGAAGCACTATCACCTGGTGGCCGAAAACGATCGCGTGCGCGTGCTGCACGTTCGATATGGCCCAGGCGAGAAATCGGTGATGCACGATCATCCGGCGCTGGTCGTCGTCGCGATGAGCCCGACGCAGATGCGGATGCATCTGCCGGACGGCAAGACCGAGGATCCCGCTCCCTTGAAACGGGGCGACGTTCTCTTCATGCCCGCGACGCGGCACGCACCGGAGAACATAGGCAAGGCGGCGGCCGAAGCGATCCTCGTCGAGCTGAAGCCGCGCTGACCGGTTCGTGACGCCCATCCAGGGTGGGGCTCCGCCCCACACCCCCGCCTTCGCGCGAAGTGCTACGGCGGGCCGCCGTAGCCTTGGCGGAGGCTGGCCGGCTCGGTCGCGTGCGGGGACCCCTGCGCCCCGCGCCGCTCCGTCCCACCCCACGATGTACAAAACGCATCGTGGGGGCCCCGGCTCGCAGGCGCGCCGTGCGCGCCTCAGCCGTGCTTGCACGGAGAACAGATTCGGACACTGGCCGTGCAAGCACGGCTAGCGTGACCGCTGTCCCGGCACGAGCGCGGTGCCTGCCCAACGGTCACGCGCGACTGCCCACCCGTCAGTCGGGGCCGTCATCAGAAGGTTGCCGGGTGGGTCCAGGTTGACGCTCGCGTCCGATCCGGGGTCCGGGGCCTGTGGTCCGTGATCCGCGAATCACGGACGGGTCTCTACCGGGAACCAGCAGCGGCAGCCGCGAGGGGGGAAATGACGTCGCGCTCGATCAGATTGAACAGCGCGCGGCGGTAGCCCCGGCGCTCCTCGTCCGCGCTCGTCGACGACGTGGCGACGACGACCAGGTCGACCTCGTCGAACACGAATATGTACTGTCCTCCGTAGCCCCACGCGAAGCACGTCTGGTATCCGCCCAGTTCCCTCGTCCACCAGCCGTAGCCGTACCCGCGATCGGAGTTCCACCGCGAGGACGTT
>DATIEW010000893.1:0-10141 GCA_035455585.1 Vicinamibacterales bacterium
CTTCCCGTCGCTCGGCGGGGGCGGCGGACGAGGAGGCTTCGGCGGACGCGGCGGGCGCGGCGGAGGGGGGCAGGAACGGACGTTCGAGGACGTCAAGCGGGAGCGCGACCGGCGGCTCGACGAGATCGCCTCGCTCTTCGAACGCGCGCGGGCCTACGGCCGCGCGGGCGCGAACCGGAAGATGGACTGGACGCTCGAGGCGCTCGTACCGGTGGTCGAAGGCCGGCTCCCGCTCATTACGAACGTCAGCCGCGCGCAGGACATCCGCGATGCGATCGCGTTTGCGGAACGCACGAAGGTGAAGATCGTGATCAGCGGCGGAACCGAGGCGAATGCCGTCGCGCCGCTGCTCAAGGAGAAGAACGTGCCGGTCATCCTCGGCGGCGTGCTGACGCTGCCGGGCAGCGAGGACCATTTCCACGCGGCCAGCTATCAGCTCGCCGGCGAGCTGGCGAACGCCGGGGTGAAGGTGGCGTTCTCCACGGGCGACAACAGCAACGTGCGGCTGCTCCCCTATCACGCGGCCATATCGGTCGCGTGGGGCATGGACAGGGAGGACGCGCTCGAGGCGCTGACCATCAACGCGGCGGAGATCCTGGGGGTGGCCAGCCGCATCGGCAGTATCGAGAGCGGCAAGGACGCCAACCTCTTCATCGCCAAGGGGGACCCGCTAGAGATCCGGACGGAGGTGACCCACGTCATCATCAACGGCCGCGACGTCGGGCTCGCCAGCAAGCACCAGGCGCTGTATGAGAAGTACATTGCTCGTCGTTAGATAACGGAGCGGGAGATAAACCAGATGACCTCCAAAACGCGTCTCACCGCCTCCCTGAGCGCGGCTGCGATCGCCTTCGTCGTCGGAGCCCGTGCCGACGCTCCGATTGCCTACGCGGTCCGCGGCGCACGCATCGTGACCGCAGCCGGTGCGCCGATCCAGAACGGGACGATCGTGCTCCGCAACGGACTCATCGAGGCCGTCGGCGCGGACGTGCAGGCCCCGGCCGACGCCGTCGTCATCGACGGCAGCGGGATGACCGTCTACCCCGGCCTGATCGACATGGGCAATTCGAACGGGATGGACGTTCAGGCCAACCCCACGCCGCCGGGGAATTTCGCGACGACGGAGGACCAGGAGCGGTGGAAGCGCAGCGTGATCTTCCGCCCGGACGTCGCTGCCGCGGATCATCTCAACCCGGGCGCGCCGGAACTCGCCCGCCTGGCGGCGGCCGGCGTGACCACCGTGCTCGCGACGCCGCCGGGATCGCTCGTGAGGGGGCAGAGCGCGCTCGTGAACATCGCGGCGCCGCCCGACGACCCGCAGATTGGCGCCGTCGCCGACCCGCGCAAGGGCCTCCAGGTCGTCCGCACGCCCGTTGCGCTGCACGTGAATCTCGGCGCGAGCGGCGGGCGCGGCGGCTATCCCGCTTCGCTGATGGGGTCGATCGCGTTCGTGCGGCAGCACTTCATCGACGCGCAGCACCAGCAGGCCGCCCGGCAGCACTACGAGCGCGCGAAGGCCGGGACTGCGCGGCCCATCTACGACGCATCGCTCGACGCGCTGCAGCCGGCGCTGGCGCGGCGGCTGCCTGTGGCCTTCGAGGCCGGCGAGGCGCGCGAGATCCTGCGCGCGCTGACCATGGCGAAGGAGTTCAACCTCGATCCCGTGATCACCGGCGCCAGCGAGGCCGACCAGGTGACCGCCGATCTCAAGGCGCAGAATGCGAGGGTCGTCTACAACCTCAACTACCAGGTGCGATCGCGGGCTCTCCCTCCGGACGCCGACGAACCGATCCGCGTCCTGCGCGCGCGGGCGCAGGCGCCGAAGGTCCCGGCGGCGCTCGAGAAGGCCGGGATCCTCTACGCCTTCTCGGCCGACGGCATCCGCGAGCCGCGCGACTTCGTGAGGAACGCGGCGCGCGCCGTCAAGGAAGGGCTGGCTGCCGACGCGGCCGTGCGCGCCCTGACTATCAACGCCGCCAGGATCGCCGGCGCCGACGAGAGGCTAGGCTCGCTCGAACGCGGCAAGATCGCCAACGTCATCGTCACCGAAGGCGATCTGTTCGAGGAGAAGACGCGCGTGCGCCACGTCTTCGTCGACGGCTTCAAGGTCAACATCGAGGAGACGCCCGCGCAGGGCGGCCGCGGCCGGGGGCGCGGAGGGAACTAATTCCCAAGTTCCAACCCCCAACTCCCAAGGCACCTCAGGGCATCCGGTCCCCGGGAACATTGGGAGTTGGAAGTTGGGAGTTAGCTCCCTCCCCCCGCCGTCGTGATCTTTTTCGGCGGGGTCTTCGGCTTCGCGCGCTCCTTGAGATGCTCTTCCATCTTCAGGCGCGGCACGCCGTCGGTCATCCAGTCTGGCGCGGGCGCACCCTTGAGGTGGTGGTCGAAGAACTCCTTCATGCGCACGGTGTAGTCGCGCTGGTTCGCGGGCTTGCGCAGCCCGTGGTTCTCCCCGACGTACTGCAGCAGGATGACCGGCTTCTGGAGGCGCCGCAGCGTGTTGTAGTACTCCACGCCCTGCGTGAAATCGACCGCCCCGTCGCGATCGTTGTGCAGGATGATGAGCGGCGTCTTCACGTTCCTGGCGAAGAACACCGGTGAGTTGCGGTAGTAGGCGTCCCAGTTGTCCCAGTAGCCGCCCCGGAACCGGCCCTGGCTGCTCTCGAAGATCGGCTGGTTCGTCCCGCCCGTGTTCTTGTAGATCAGGCTGTACATGCTCACCATGTTCGTCAGCGGCGCGCCGGCGACCGCCGCGGCGAAGATGTCGGTCTGCGTGATCAGGAAGGACGTCTGATACCCGCCCCACGAGTGCCCGGTGATCCCGATCCGCTTCGGATCGACGATGCCGGTGGCGATGGCCGCCTTGACCGCGGGAACCATGCACCAGACCGCGGACATGCCGGGATCGTTCACCTTGTAGACGATGTCGGGCACGAGCACGGCGTAGCCGTTGCTCGTGTAGACCGAGCGGTTGAAGCCGTTCGCGCTCGGATTCGCGAACTGGTTGGCCGTCTGCGACATGCGCTCGTAGAAATTGACCATGGTGGGGTACGACTTGCCCTTCTCGTAGCCGGCCGGGAGGAAGAGGGCTGCCTGCAGCTTGTCTCCCTTGTCGCACGTGTAGTCGACGAGCATGGAGCCGGCGCTCCACGCGTATTCGGCCACCTGCGGCCGCTGATCGGTCAGCCGCGTGCTGTCGGCGAAGCCTGCGTCCGTCAGGTAATAGTCCGCCGGATCGGTCGCCGTGCCGCGGGTGTAGACGAAAGCGTCGGCGTCCTTCGCTTTGTTCAGGCCTCCAAACGAGGCGTCCGCCCACGTCAGCAGCTTCACGCCCGGCGCGCCAGGATCGACGCGCGCGATGCCTCCCTTCTTCGTCCACTCGCCGTAGGCAGCGAAGTAGAGCGGCTTCGCGAGGTCGATGCCCTTGTCCCGATCCTCCGGCGGCTCGAGCGCGTAGCGCCGCGTGTACCGGATCTGCTCCTTGCGGCCGTTCACCGTGAGGTTCACGGCCTGTCCGCCCTCCACCGGGATCTGCCAGACATCCCAGTTGTCGTGCAGCAGCACGGACCTGCTGTCGCCCGCCCATCCGATCACGCCTGCCGGCGGCTTGACGACGTTGTGGTCGTCCTCGGTGTCGACGAACGAGGCGGACACGCCCTGCGTGATGTTGCGCGGCTGGCCGCCCTCCATCGCGTGCACGAAGTAGTGGCCGTCCTCGTACATCAGGAACATGGAGCCGTCCGGCGACGGTCCGTTGAACCACCGGACCCGCTTCGCCGCCAGACGCCGCTCGCCGGTCTTCATGTCTACGACGTAGACGTCCTGGAAGCGCCGGCCGTCGAGGTTGCCGACGAGCTCGTACTCGCTGTTGTCGAATCCGATCGCCCACCGGTCCCTCGGCGCCACGGTCACCGTCCGGACCTCGTCGTCGGCCAGGCGGATGAACCGCTTCGTGTCGAGGCGGTACTCGGCGAGATAGCTGAACGAACGGTCGCGCGTCTCCTGGACCTCCTGCTGGCTCTGCAGGCGCGGATCCTTCCAGTGCCACAGGACGAGATCGACGCGCTCATCCGCGTTCGGCGTGTCGCTGGAGGGTGTCGCCGGACGAGGCTCCTCCGCCTCTTGAGGCTCCGGCTCGGTCTCGCGAGCGCCGGCGGTTCCCTCCCTCGGGCGAGGCGTGTGAATCCCGAAGGTCAGCGCCTGCAGATCGTCGGTCCAGGCGGGACTGCGGCTGGAACTGATGGTCATGCCCTCGGGGAACGTCTTGTCCGCGGCCGGATCGTAGACGGACTTCCGGGTCGCTCCCGAGCCGAGCCCGGTGAAGCCGAGGACGGCATGGAGCCGATCGCGAAGCCGCCGATCGTCGGTTCCCTTGAGCACCGCGAGGCCGTCGCCTTTCTCGGTCCACGTGGGCCGCTCGTAGACGGCGTTCCCGCTGTCGAGCACCGTCACCGAGCCCCGCGTCATGTCGCGCAGCTGGACGCCGTTGCCGGCCTTGTCCTGCGCGTCGATCGTGTAGGCGAGGAGCTTCCCGTCGCGAGTGAACGAGAAGTCACCGACGTTGCCGACGTTCAGCTCGCTGCCGGTCGCGAGTTCGCGGAGGATCAGGTCCGTGCCGCGGGGCCTGTCCGACGGCCCTGCCGCGGATCCGGTCGCGCCGCCGCGGCCGCCGCCCGGCGGGGCCCCTGCCCCGGCGCTCCCGCCGGCGCCCGGCGTCGCCTGCGCCGGAGACCGGTGGAGCGCGATCCAGGCCGAGGCGTCGCCCGAGAACGCGAAGCGGCGGATCTTCGGCACGTCGTGCTTCTCGCCGGTGGCGAGGTTCACGATGGTTACGCTGCTCTGGACGGGCCGCCGCTGCCGGCGGAGGCGCTGTCCTTCCTCGCGCGTCGGGTTCTTCGTGAACGCGATCCATTTCGAGTCGTTCGAGAAATCGATGGAGGAGCCGCCCGCGGGTCCGCCGCCCGGGCCGCCGCCACCAGGGCCACCGCCGCCGGCTTCGCCGATGTCGAACGTCATCTCCTTGTCCGAGCGCGTGTGGCGGACGATGACCTGCGCGTCGCCTTCGCCAGGCGCACGCCGGTACGCGAACCACTGGCCGTCGTTCGATACCGTGGCCGCGCCGATGGTCTTCCAGTTGATGATGTCGTCCAGCTCGATGGCGCGCTTCGCAGGCGCCGGCTGCATGCCCGCAGCAGGAGCGAGGAGCGGCACGACTACGGCGAGCGCGACCGCCAGGGCGAACCGGCGCGGATGAGACGTCATTGCGCTAGCCTCCTTGCTGACCGTGAATGAAGGGGCTTATCGTAGCACGGTGCCGCAACTCCCAACTCCCAACTCCCAACTCCCAACTTCCAACTCCCAACAAGCAGCTGGCGGCTTGGTGGTTGAATTCTATGCATCTCACTTGAGCGGCGTGAAGCACCTGTCGAGTTCCAGAAGTCCGGTCAACCTGATCTCGTTGGGCGTCGGGAGTTGGAGATTGGGATTCGATCCATCTCGCTCGCTCATGGCGCTGAACTCAAGACTGCCGAGGGCGGTCCCGACCGTGCGGTGCGGCCGCGATCGAGCACCAGAACGTGGTCGGCGATGCGGCGGGCCTCGTCGCGATCGTGTGTCACGTAGACGATCGGCACGGCCAGCTCGTCGCGCACCTTCTCGAGGTACGGCAGGATGCGCCAGCGCAGGTCGCGGTCCACGGCGGCCAGCGGCTCGTCGAGGAGGAGGACGTCCGGGGAGGACATCAGCGCCCGCGCGAGCGCGACCCGCTGGCGCTCGCCGCCCGACAGCATGGTCACGCCGCGATCGAGCAGCCCGCCGACCTCGAGCATCGACACGACGGTCTCGAGCCGGAGCTTCTCACCGCGCCGGCCGTAGAGCACGTTGCGGCGGACGTTCATGTGCGGAAAGAGCGCCACGTCCTGGGGGACGTAGCCGACGTGCCGGCGGTGCGGGGCCAGGTCGAGGCGCGTCTCCGAGCTGAACACCACGTGCGAGCCGATCGCTATCGTGCCGCGGACGGGCGTACGCAGTCCGGCGATGGCGTCGAGGACGGTCGTCTTCCCGGAGCCCGAGGGACCGACGAGCGCCGTCACCCGGCCATTCAGCCGCTCGGCGATGTCGAGCGTGAAGTCTCCCTGCTCGACCCTGAAGCTCAGCTCGATCACGTGCGCAGCCCGGCCCGCGCCGCCAGGTGGTTCGACAGCCAGAGCGCGCCGAACGCAATCGCGGCCGACACCGCCAGCAGCAACGCGGCCTCCGGATCCCTGCCGGTTTCGGCGAACGTGTAGATCGCCACCGAGAGCGTCCGTGTGGCGCCGGGAATGCTGCCGGCAATCATGATGGTGGCGCCGAACTCGCCGATGGCGCGCGCGAAGCCGAGGACGGCGCCGGCGAGGACGGCTGGAAACGCCAGCGGCAGCGTGATGGAAAGGAAGACGCGGAGGGGCGGCGCCCCGAGCGTGGCCGCCACCGACTCGTACCGGCGGTCCACCTGCTCGATGCCGGCGCGCACGCTGCGGACGAACAGCGGAAGCCCCATGACCGTCATCGCCAGGACCACGGCGCGCCAGGTGAAGACGACGTCAATGCCGATCGCGGACAGAAGCCCGCCGAGCGGTCCGCGCGGTGAAAGAAGGAAGAGGAGGATCAGGCCGGTCGCCACGGGCGGCATCACGAGCGGCAGCGACACGGCGGTCTCGAGGAGCGCACGTCCTCGAAACCGGCCGCGTGCGAGGAGCCAGGCCAGCAGCAGACCTGGCGGGGTCATCAACACCGTCGCGCCGGCCGCGGTGAGAACGGTGAACGTGGTGATCTGCCAGGTGTCCATCGTGCTGTCAACTCGCAACTTCCAACTACCAACTCCCAAGCTTCGCAGAGGTCACGGGCGAGGGTGCTGTGGGAGTTGGGAGCTGGGAGTTGAGAATCCGTGCCTGGCGAAGATCGCCGCGGCCTCTGGTCCCTGCAGGAACGCGAAAAAGCTGGCCGCCTCCGCGGTCTGCCGGGCCGACTTCAGGATCGCGGCGGGATAGACGATGCGCGGCCCCTCGTCGGCCGGCACCACGAAAACCTCGCGGGCGCGGCGCGCGACGCGGAGGTCGGTCGCATAGACGATCGCGGCGTCCACGCTCCCCTGGTCGACCGCCGTGAGCGCCGCGCGGACGCTGGCCGTCGGTACCAGCCGCGACTGGTACGCCGCCCAGAGCCCGCGCGCCTCGAGGAACTGGCGGGCGTAGACACCGGCTGGGACGGCAGCCGGGTCCCCTATCGCGAGCCGCCGGATCGCGGGATCCGCGCGGTGAAATCCGTGGCGGACGACATCGAGGCGCCCTGGTGCGGCCGCGACCGCGAGCCGGTTGCCGAGAAGATCGACGCGCGAGCCGGCCAGCAGCGAGCCGGCCCGTTCGACCATGTCCATCTGCGCCTCGTCTGCGCTGATGAACACGTCGACCGGGGCCCCGTTCCGGATCTGCCGGGCCAGGACGTTGGACGCGGCCAGGTTCAGCCGTACCGTGCCGGCGCCGCTCTTCGCATAGGCTTCCGCGATATCCTCCAGAACGTCGGTCAGGCTCAGGGCGGCCGACACGGTGACGGGCTCCTGGCTTTCGGGCACGGGCGGCGGTCCGAACGTCAGGAGCACCAGAAGCAGCAGGATGAGCATCGATACAGTCTAATGCGGATTTAGCTTGTTCCTGAAACGGATCGATACGAATCTATGGCCATGACCCTCCTCACACCCCGCGAGGCCGCCAGCCGCCTGGGCGTCAGCTACCCGACCATCAAGCAATGGATCTACAAGGGCACGATCCGGTCGCGGCCGACGGCCGGAGGGCACCATCGCATCCCCGAGAGCGAGATCGACCGGATGCTCGCCGGATCCGGCCGTGCCCTGCCGAGAGCGCGCAGGCGGCACGGCGGCGCGATCGTTGCCATCAGCGGGCGCAACCAGCTCCGCGGGATCGTGGACGAGGTCCGGACCGAAGGGCTGCTCGCGCAGGTCAGGCTCCGGATCGGCGACCAGACGCTGACCGCCGTCATCACCCGCGACGCCGTGGACGAGCTGAAGCTGCGGCGCGGAGACGAGGCACTCGCCGTGATCAAGGCCACCGAGGTCATGATCGGCCGGGCCGGTCGACTCCCAATCTCCAACTCCCAACGCCCAAGGAGATGAGGTTGACTGCACTTCTGCAACTTGAGGCGCACTTCACGCGGCTCACGTGAGTTGCATCGGGTTTCACAGCAACCAAGCCAAGCGCCAGGTGCCTGGAGGTTTGGGAGTTGGGAGTTGGCTGTTGGGAGTTGACGCCTTCCACAAGTTGTAAGTTTTGAGTTGTGAGATGGAGTGTCGTACCCGATACTCACACGTGACTCAGAACTCAAAACTCAAGGAGCATGCCATGCTGAGACTGCACGCCCGGGCAGGCGGCTGCCCTCGACCAGTCCCCTGGTGTATCGCCGGCGCCTGCCTTGCGGTTGTCCTGGCGGCAGGCCCGGCGACCGCGGGTCAGGCGGCCCAGGAGCCGTCGCGTCCGGATCGCCTGACGCTCGATCTCTACCTCGAGCTGGAAACGGCGTCCGATCCGCAGCTCTCGCCGGACGGAACGCAGATCATCTACACGCGCGGCTGGGTCGACAAGATGAACGACCGGCGGGAATCCGCGCTCTGGATCATGAACGCGGACGGCAGCCGGAACCGCTTTCTCGTGAAAGGCTCGAGCGCACGCTGGTCGCCGGCCGGCGACCGCATCGCCTACACCGCGCCCGGCGAGCCTCGCGGCTCGCAGGTGTACATCCGCTGGATGGACGCCGAGGGCGCCACCTCTCAGATCACGAGGGTCGAGCAGTCCCCTTCCGGCATCGCCTGGTCTCCAGACGGCACGCAGATCTCCTTCACGATGCTCGTCGAGGAACGCAACAACTGGCCCATCAAGATGCCAAAGGCGCCGGGCGGAGCGAAGTGGACCGAAACGCCGCGCATCGTCGAACGCCTGAACTACAGGCGTGATCGCGCGGGCTTCACCGACACGGGCTACAGGCACATCTTCGTCGTTCCGGCCTCGGGCGGCACTCCGCGCCAGCTCACCTCGGGCAGCTTCGACCACAGCGGCAGCGAGTGGACTCCCGACGGCCGGCAGATCCTCTTCAGCGGCCTTCGCGTGGACATCGACGACTACCAGTGGCGTGAGTCGGAGATCTACGCGGTTAACGTGGAGAGCGGCACAATCGCACAGCTCACGAAACGGCGGGGGCCCGACGGCAACCCAACGGTATCGCCCGATGGCAGGCGCGTCGCCTACACCGGCTACGACTGGACGACCGACACCTGGACGGACAGCAAGGTCTACCTGATGAACATCGACGGCTCGAACCCGCAGCTCATCTCCGGAAGCTGGGACCGCGCGCCATCGGGCCTGCGCTGGGCGCCCGATGGAAGCGGCCTCTATTTCACGGCTCAGAGCGAGGGCTCGCAGAACCTGTACCTCCTACCGGTCTCGGCCGGCGGCGCCGTCCAGCCGGTTACCAAAGGCGTCCACATGCTGTCGGTTTCCGACATCTCCAAGGGAGGCCAGGTGGTGGGCACGCTGACGAGCTTCCACAAGCCGGCCGACATCGTGATGTTCGATCTGAAGACGCCGGCGTCCATGAAGCAGCTCACGAACGTGAACGACGACATCCTCAAGGGGAAGAAGCTCGGAGATGTCCACGAGATCTGGTACACCGCGCCGGACGGCCTGAAGATACAGGGCTGGTACATCACGCCGCCGGACTTCGATCCGTCCCGCAAGTACCCGATGCAGCTCCACATCCACGGCGGTCCGCACGGCATGTACAACGTCGGCTTCAACTTCGGATGGCAGGAGCACGCGGCCAACGGGTACGTCATCCTCTACACCAATCCCCGCGGCAGCACCGGGTACGGCAGCGCCTTCGGCAACGCCATCAAGAACGCCTATCCCGGCAAGGACTACGACGATCTGATGGCGGGCGTCGATGCGCTGCTCGCGAAGGGCTTCGTCGATCCGCAGAACATGTTCGTGACCGGCTGCAGCGGCGGCGGCGTGCTGACGGCGTGGATAGTCGGCCACACCGATCGCTTCGCGGCGGCGGCGGCGAACTGTCCGGTGGTCGACTGGCTGAGCTT
>DATIEW010000894.1:0-4041 GCA_035455585.1 Vicinamibacterales bacterium
CGCGCTCGATCAGATCGACGCGCTGGAAGCGCTGGTCCGGCGCCTGCCGCCGCCGGCCGGCGACCGGTCCTCCTGGGCGGATCTCGTCCCGCGCGGCGCGCTTCGCGGCATCCCGCTCGATCCCGCAGGCACGCCGTATGAGCTCGATCCTGTGACCGGCAACGTCAGCGTGTCCCCGCAGTCCGATCTGCACCCCATGCCGGACGAGGCGCGCAAGACGCTCAAATGAACCTGGAGCCGGTTGCCGCCGTCGCGCTGGCGCTGCTGGGCCTTGCGGTCGGCAGCTTCCTCAACGTCTGCATTCACAGGCTCCCCCGGGGGCTGTCGGTGATCAGCCCCGGCTCGAGATGTCCGCAGTGCGGCTACGCGCTGCGGTGGTACGACAACATCCCCGTCCTGAGCTACCTGCTGCTCGGCGGGCGCTGTCGCGGCTGCCGCACGCGCATCTCCATCAGGTACCCCCTCGTGGAGCTGGCCACGATGGGCGTCTTTCTCGCGCACTACGCCGTGTTCGGGTTGGACATCCTCCTCATCCCGAGGCTGCTGTTCGCCTGCACGCTGATCGTGCTGTTCGCCATCGACCTCGAGCACCACCTGCTGCCGAACGCCATCACGCTGCCGGGGATTGCCGTCGGTCTGGCGTTCAGCGCTCTGCTGGCGCCTGGCCTCCGCTCGTCGGCCATCGGCGTGCTCGTCGGCGGGGGCGTGCTGTGGCTGATTGGCGAGGCGTACTACCGCTACGCGGGCCAGGAAGGAATGGGGGGCGGGGACGTCAAGATGCTCGCCATGATCGGGGCATTCCTGGGCTGGCAGCTGACGCTCGTCACGCTCGTCTTCTCGTCGATCGCCGGCTCGCTCGTCGGCATGCTGGTCATCGCGATCAGACGTGGCGGTCTGAAGTATGCGCTTCCCTACGGCACGTTTCTGGCGCTCGGAGCGCTCATCGCGTCGCTCTTCGGCGATCGGATCGTGGCGTGGTACGTGGGGCTCTATTCCGTCTGAATCCGCGGTTCGCGGTTCGCAGTCTGACTGCCGACTGCCACCTGACTGCCGACTGCGACCGACGACTGCCGACTGACGACCGGCGACTACGCCATGTCTCAATCCGCCTACATCTTCCTCGGCCTGACCGCCATCGTGGCGGCCCTTGCCGCGGTGCTCGCGTTTGCGGTGATGAAGTTCTTTGCCGCCGCGCGCGCGGCGGCGCGCGCGGCGCGCGCCGAAGGGGCCGAGACGGCGTTCATGGCGGCGGCGCTCGAGGAGGCTGTGCAGAGGCTCCGCGCCGAAGAACAGGCGACGAAGGCACGCGCCGAGGCGTCGGAACGGCTGAGCAGCGAGATCATCGCGAGCATGACGGCCGGGCTGCTGGTCGTCGGCGCGGACGGCGCGGTCAGGACGCTGAACCCGGCAGCGCGATCGCTCCTCGGCCTGCCCGGCGCGGAGCAGCACGCGCATTTCCGGGACGTACTGCAGGGCGCCGCGGCGCTGGCGGCCGTCGTGGAGGAGTGTCTCGACACTGGCCGGGCAATCGTGCGCCGCACGGTGCAGATGACCGGCCGCGACGGCACGGCGTCGCACCTCGGCGTGACCGTCTCGCCGATCGGCGACGGCACCGGGGCACTCCACGGGGCCATCTGTCTCTTCACCGATCTGAGCAACGTGATGGAGCTCGAGGAGCAGCTGCGGCTCAAGGACAGCCTCGCCCGGCTGGGAGAGCTGACCGCGGGCATCGCGCACGAGTTCAGAAACGGTCTCGCGACGATTCACGGGTACGCGAGGCTCCTCGATCTCGAGCGGCTGCCGGATGACTTCCGGCCTTACGTCACCGGCATCCGTCAGGAGACCGAAGCGCTCGGCCAGGTCGTGACGAACTTCCTCAACTTCGCCCGTCCCACCGAGCTTTCCCTCACGCCCGTAGATGTTCGCGCCGTTGTGACAAGGGCCGCCGAGGAGATTCGCGGGGAGGCACGTTCGCGTGGTGGCGATGTGCGGGTCGAGGGGGACTTCGGACTCGTCGAGGGAGACGAGGTGCTGCTCCGGCAGGCCTTCAGCAACCTCTGTCGTAATGCGCTCGAAGCCTGTGTGGAAGCGCACGTGCCGCCGATGGTGATCGTCGAGGGGGCAGTCGACCGCGCTCAGAAGCTGCTGCGGGTCACGGTGCTCGACAACGGCCCCGGCATCAACGAGGCCTCGGCCTCCAGGCTCTTTCGTCCTTTCTTCACCACCAGGAGCCGCGGAACCGGGCTCGGCCTCGCGCTCGTGCAGAAGATCGTCGTCACGCACAACGGCCGCGTTGCAGCCGCCAACAACCAGGGGGGCGGCGCCCGGCTTGCGGTGACCCTGCCGCTGCGAATGACGTGAGGTTTGCAGACTCCCTGCCAGCTCCAGCCACCCCCACTTGCAGACCTGTAAGCGGACGTCGCAGATCGACACACGGCCCCGCCCACAGGGTTGTGATCCGGGTTCGGCGCGCCTGACCTAACCTGATTCTCTCCAGCCAATTAACGACCATGGACGACGCCGTCCGCGCGCGGTGGCAGCGCCATTGCTCAACCATGCGGTCGACATGCTGAATGCTCTGCGGACTGCACGCGGTTTCTCGCTCACGGAGCTGATGCTCGTCGTCGCCGTGGCCGCAACGCTCCTGGCCATCGGCGTTCCGGTGATGCAGGACCTGTCCGAGACAACCAAGCTGAACGAAGCCTCACGCCAGGTCGAGCGGGAACTCCAGTCAGCCCGCCTGAAGGCCGTATCGGTGAACGCAACCCTCCGTGTGCGGTTGAACTGTCCCGCCGACGGCTATTTCCGGACGGTCGAGGTCATCGGGAGTGCCGAAGACAACGTGCAGAATCGGTGCGTCGTGACGGCCTATCCGTTTCCGGCGCAGGACTCGGATCTCATGACGCTCCCCAACTTCGACGGACCGCTCCGGGTCATGCCACAGGGCACCACCGTCACCAGCGCGGTGCTCGAGTTCCGGCCGAATGGCACCGCGTACCAGGTCGTCTCGAATACGCCGCAGGCAATCGCGACGGACGTGGCGATCACGGTGACGCGCAAGAACAGAACCAGGACGGTGAGGGTGAATCGTGTCGGCAAGATCCAGCTTCAATAGCCACGGCTTCAGCCTCGTCGAGGTCGTCGTCGCGATGGGGCTACTCACGGCCGTGTCGCTCGGGGTCGCCCAACTGTTCGCCGTTTCGACTCGCGCGAACGTCGTCGCGCGCGGCCAGACCTCCACCACGGTCCTCGCGGAACAGAAGATGGAGCAGATTCGATCGCTCACGTGGGGCTTCGATCTGGACGGCATGGGGCTGCCGGTGAGCGACACGTCGAGCAATCTCGCCGTCTATCCTCCGGGCAAGAACGGAAGCGGCCTGAACCCCTCGCCGACGGACTCGCTCGAGCGCAACGTCGCGGGGTTCGTGGACTTCCTCGATGCCAACGGCGCCTGGGTCGGGACGGGCGCGGTGCCGCCGCCCGCGGCCGTGTTCATCCGGCGGTGGTCGATCCTGCCGCTGCCGACGAACCCGAACAACACGCTGGTGATTCAGGTGCTCGTGACGTCGATCGCCAACGAGCACCGGCGCTCCCAGACATCCGAAGGGCGGTTCCGGATGCCCGGCGACGCGCTGCTCATCAGCGTGAAGACGAGGAAGGCGTCATGAACGCGCGAGCACGCCTGACATCCGATTCGGGGTATTCGCTGATCGAGCTGCTGGTCTCGTCCGCCATCATGCTGACCGTCGTGGGCGCCATCTTCAGCCTGGTCAATCCGGCGCAGGGCACGTCTCAGGCGCAGCCGGAAGTCTCCGATCTCCAGCAGCGGATGCGCGTCGGGACCGACGAACTGTTCAAGGACCTGGTCATGGCCGGTGCCGGCCTGTACCAGGGGCAGGTCACCGGGTCGCTCGCGCAGTTCCTCGCGCCCGTGATGCCGCGACGGATCTCGTATCTGGCGAACGAACCGATGTACAGGCCGGACGCGATCTCGCTGTCGTTCGTTCCCGGCACCTTCTCGCAGACGACGATCAGCTCGCC
>DATIEW010000895.1:0-15229 GCA_035455585.1 Vicinamibacterales bacterium
ACGCCGGCTACGACGGCTCGTTCACCGGCCCGGCCTACGCCTCGGTGTTCTTCCAGAACTCGAACAACAGCGTGCGCGTGACCGACGAGTTCATGCGCGCGGTTCTCGACGATGGGGAGTGGCAGACGCGGGCGGTGCTGACCGGCGAGGTCATGGACACCTACAAGGCGCGCGATCTGATGCGGCAGATCGCGGAGGCCACCTGGATCTGCGGCGATCCCGGGCTCCAGTTCGACACGACCGTCAACGACTGGCACACCTGCCCGAACACGGCGCGCATCAACGCGAGCAACCCCTGCTCGGAGTACATGTTCCTGGACGACTCGGCCTGTAATCTCGCCTCGATCAACCTGATGAAGTTCGTCAAGCTCGACGCCGCAAGCGGCAGCGGCGAGTTCGACGCGGCGGCCTTCGAGGCGGCGTGCCGCACGGTGATTACCGCGCAGGAGATCCTGGTCGACAACTCGAGCTACCCGACTCCGGCCATCACGAGGAACAGCCACCAGTACCGGCCGCTCGGGCTCGGCTACGCGAACCTGGGCGCGCTGCTGATGTCGCGCGGCCTGCCGTACGACAGCGACGCCGGCCGCGACTACGCCGCGACGATCACCGCCATCATGCACGGCGCCGCCTACGCGCAGTCGGCGAAGGTCGCGCGCGACCACGGCGGGCCCTTCGCAGGCTACGAGATGAACCGCGAGCCGTTCCTGCGCGTCATGCGGAAGCACCGCGCGGCGCTGCGCGACATCGACCGGACGAGCGTGCCGAAGGACCTCTTCGAGACGGCCAGATCCCTCTGGGACGAGGTCATCGAGCTCGGCGAGCAGTACGGTTTCCGCAACGCGCAGGCGACCGTGCTGGCGCCGACCGGCACGATCGGCTTCATGATGGTCTGCGACACCACGGGCGTCGAGCCGGACATCGCGCTGGTCAAGTACAAGAAGCTCGTCGGCGGCGGGATGATGAAGATCGTCAATCAGACCGTGCCGATGGCGCTCGCGAAGCTCGGCTACGGCCCGCACGAGGTCAGGGAGATCGTCGAGTACATCGACGAGCACGAGACCATCGAGGGGGCGCCGCACATCCGGGAGGCGCACCTGCCGGTGTTCGACTGCGCGTTCAAGCCGACGCGCGGGGTGCGGTCGATCCACTACATGGGGCACGTGCGCATGATGGGCGCCGTCCAGCCGTTCCTGTCGGGCGCGATCTCCAAGACGGTCAACGTGCCGAAGGAGGCCACCGCCGAGGAGATCCAGCAGGCTTACATCGACTCGTGGCGCCTGGGTGCCAAGGCGGTGTCGATCTACCGCGACGGATCGAAGCGGACGCAGCCGCTGAACACGAGCAGGGACAAGCCGGCGGTTCAGGCGACCGAGACGCCCCGTCCGGCCCGGCGGAGGCTTCCCGACGAGCGGATGTCGATCACGCACAAGTTCGACATCTCGGGGCACGAGGGCTACATCACCGTCGGGCTGTACGAGGATGGCCAGCCGGGCGAGCTGTTCCTCGTGATGGCCAAGGAGGGATCGACCATCTCGGGCTTCGCCGACGCGTTCGCGCAGGCGATCTCCTACGCGCTCCAGTACGGCGTCCCGCTGCAGGATCTGGTGGACAAGTTCTCGCACGTCCGCTTCGAACCCTCCGGCATGACGCGGAACCCGGAGGTGCGGTTCGCCAAGTCGATCGTGGACTACATCTTCCGCTGGATGGCGACGAAGTTCCTGTCGGCCGACGCCCAGTTCAAGGCGGGCGTGAACAGAGGCGAGGGGCAGCCGCCGGCCACGCCCGAGCAGCTGCCGCTCGACGCGGCCGCCGCAGCCGGCGCAGCGCCGACGGCCGCGCTCTCGAAGCCGGGGTTCGCGTCGATCCAGAACCAGGAGGACGCGCCGCCCTGCTCGACGTGCGGGTCGATCATGGTGCGCTCGGGCTCCTGTTACAAGTGCGCGAACTGCGGGACGACCTCGGGGTGCGCGTAGCCCTCGGCCGGCGAGGCCAGGAGTGGGGGGCAACAGGAGTCAGGAGGAATTCAACAGGAGAACAGGAGATCACGACGGGTGGCTTCCTTGTTCCTTATTCCTTGTCCCTTCTTCATGCAGCCAGCACCTGTCGAACCCACCATCACAGCCGATATCCTCGACAGAATAGACATTCGCGTCGGCACCATCCGCTCGGTTGCCGATGTCGAGGACTCCGACAGGCTCGTTCGGCTGACGGTCGATTTCGGCGATCACACCAGGACCATCGTTGCCGGTCTGAAACAGGAACGGGAGAACCCGGCGGAGATCGAAGGGAAGCAGGCGCTCTTCATCGTGAACCTCGCGCCGCGGAAGATACGAGGGGTCAAGTCCGAGGGCATGCTCTTCGACATCGGCTACCGGGACGGCGTGCCGCCCGCCCTCGCGGTGCCGGAACGGCCCGTCCCCAACGGCGCACGGGCCGGCTGACCCGCTGGCAAGCACAGGACTTCTCTGACTCTCGAGGAGCTGGACGATGCCCCGTGAGGCGAAGCTGTTCGAAGCGGTGAAGGGGTCGCCCGTGCGTGCGCTGGGCCGCCTCGACGTGAATATCCCTCCGAACTGGATCGTGCGGGCCCGGAGATCGCGAAAGAACCTCGAGCCCGGCATCGCGCAGGCGATGACGAAGCTCAGGAAGCTGCGCAGGAGCCGCCCCGGAGCGCGTGCCACCATCAAGGCGGCCGAACGGGAGCTCAAGGCGCTGCTCAATGGGTGGGAAGTGGCCTATCGGAAGGAGTCCTTCTACAACGGCCTGCGCGCGCTGCTGGAGATCAGCCGCGAAGGGAAGAGCCGGCGCTGACGCACCACGCTCCCTCTCTTGCAGTTGACACAGCAGAACATGCAGGGCGTTGCGTGACTCGTGCGAACGCCCGGATGCCGCGCGTCTGACATGGGTCGACCGCGCGCGTTCCGTACGAGGCTCGAGCTGCCGCTCGCGCGGGAGCGCCTGTTTCCGTTCTTTGCGGATGCCGCCAACCTCCAGCTGATCACGCCGCCCGAACTGCACTTCCAGATCGTGACGCCGCTGCCGATCGTCATGGAGGCAGGTGCGCTCATCCGGTACCGCCTGCGTCTGATGGGCGTGCCGTTCGAGTGGCTCACGCGCATCACCGTGTGGGACCCGCCCAGGGAGTTCGTGGACGAACAGGTGAAGGGGCCCTATCGAACGTGGATCCACAAGCACCTGTTCGTCGAAACGTCCGAGGGAACCCGCATGCACGATGCCGTGACCTACGAGCTGCCCTTCTATCCGATCGGCGAGCTGGCGGCGCCGCTGGTCCACCTGCAGGTCCGCCGCATCTTCGCCTATCGTGAGAAGGCGCTAAAGCGGGCCTTCGGGTGCTGAGGTCGCGCGGACCTCATCGGCCCCGATCCGCTTCCGGCTCCGCCGAGGCGGACGCGCCCAAGCGCGTGCCGCGCGCAGCCGTGCCGACGGACACCTCCCGCAGGGTCTGCCCCGATGGTCCCTGGGTCGGCCGCACCGTGGACCGTCAGAAGTGGTGACCCGGCGAGCGTCCCCCGCGTGTCCGGGGGGAAAGGTGGGGAGCGCGGGTGAGACGCTCCCCCGGAACGACCCTCAGCGGCCGCCCCATTGCAGCGTGAAGCCGGCGATCATGCGGAATTCGTTCGTGTAATCGTTCTCGTCCTCGGTGAAGTCGATGATGCTCCTGTAGTCGCCGGCGAAGCGGACACCGACCCGCTCAGTGAGATAGACCGTGACGCCACCGCCCGGCTGGAGCGCGAAATCCGTCGCCGAACTGGAGATGTCGTTGACCAGGCCCAGGCCGGGGACTTCGCCAGGGAAGCGGATCTTGGCGCGCATGTGCGCCGCGCCCGTCAGGATCTGCGCGTACGGGACGACGCGGCCCACCTTCCTGAAGAACCGTGTGCCGATCATGAACGTGTGGACCCGGGCATCGTTGGAGGTCCGGAAGTCGAAGTAGCTGACCTCCAGGTTGTTGCGGTAGCTGCCGCTGACCTCCCCGACGATCCCGAACCACGTGGTGGGGTTCACCGCGGCCGAGAAATACCAGCCCGCCGGGAACTCGATGCCATCCTTGGCCGGCCCGATGTTCGTGGTGTCGTACAAGAAGACGTACCCACCCGAGAAATCGGCGAGCGGAACCGGAATGGACCCCGGCTCCTGTGCGGAGGCCGTCGGCGCGGCTCCGAGAGAGAGCGCGAAGACGGCGAGCACGATCGTGGCCCGTGACAGAAATGACATGGCCCCTCACTTTCAGGCGCCGTTATGTCTTGGCGTCCTGTTCATGCAGCGAGCAATCGACGTGCCCCGCGGCACGGCACTGAGCTTCACGATCCAGTCCTAACTGGGGCCAAACGGCGCCCGTGACGGGAAGCCGTCGACGGGAGCCCGGCGCACTGACGGGTGTTTGGCGCCCCGCACCCTTTCTGCAGGTGTGCGGCGCGATCCATACGCGCACTGGAAAGGTGTCATTCACCGGGACAAAGCCGGTCGGCTGACCGCAACCGTTCGTCACGCGAGTTCACGACGAGCTGCGGCCCGGCGTTTGGGGCGGGGTGTGCGGCGGAGCCCCACGCTGGTCATGATCGGCCAGAACCTGGGACCGTACCAGGACCTTTCCAAGCTCGGCGAAGGTGGACTGGGCGAAGTCTACAAGGCCCGCGACACCAAGCTCGGTAGGGACGTCGCGCTGAAGGTCCTCAGCGGCGAGGTCTCCGGAAACCCCGATCGGCTCGACCGGTTCCGCCGCGAAGCGCACGTCCTCGCATCGCTCAACCACCCGAACATCGCCGCGATCCACGGCTTCGAAGACGCCGGGGAGACGCCGGCTCTCGTCATGGAGCTGGTCGAGGAGCCGACACTCGCGGAGATCATCGCCAGTGAGTCGCCCAGCGCGAGATACACCTACCAGCCGGCGCCCGATGGCCAGCGGTTCCTGGTGCTGCAACGCGATCCCGCTGCCGCGCCTGCGATAACGATCGTGCTGAACTGGGAGGCAGGGCTCGGGCCGGCGTCACGCTGACCGTCGTCTGCCATGCGACGGAGTACGCGGCCAGCTCAGGATGAGGGTTCGCGTTCGGCGTCGATGTGAATGGGCCGTAATGCCGGGAGGCGGGAGACGTGCAGGGTGACTGCAACGCCGATTGCCAGGAGCAGCAGGCGTAGCCATGAGGCGTGCGCGGTCCAGATCATCGTAGCGCCAAGACTGAGCCACAGCACGAGCAGCGTCGTTGCTTTCTGGCTGGCTGTCATCCCGCGGCGGCGGACGTACGGGCCGAGCCAGGGATGCTCGACGAGGCGCCGGTGGAAGCGGTCGGAGCTGCGCGCGTAGCACGCCGCAGCGAGCAGGAGGAATACGGTCGTCGGCAGCAGGGGGAGGAATATGCCGAGGACGCCCAGCCCGACGCACAGCGTGCCGCATGCGATCAGCACGATCTTCATCAGCCGCGACGTCATCAGTCCTCCTCACCGATCCTATCAGGCAACGGTCCGGCGCGTCAGGCCGAGGCGGCGTCGTCCGACGTGTTCCGGCGCAGACCCCTAACCGATACCCTCCGTCATCGCATCCCCGCCAGATCGAACAGCACCGTCGCGAGCGCCGCATAGTCGTCATCTCCCCGCCCTGCGGCGACCAGTGCGGTGACGAGCGTCTGGACGGCGGCCGAGACGGGGGCGGGGCATTCCATCTCCGCGAGCGTCTGGCTGGCGATGCGCAGGTCCTTGGCGAAGAGACGCGAGCGGAAGCCGGGCCGGTAGTTGCCGTGCAGGATGCGCTCGCCGTGGACCTCGAGCACGCGGCTCGCGGCGAACCCGCCGAGCAGCGCCTGGCGCACGCGGCCGGGATCGACGCCGGCCTTGCGCGCGAGCGCGAAGGCCTCGCTGACGGCGGCCAGCGTTCCGCCAATCACCATCTGATTGCAGACCTTGCAGATCTGGCCGGCGCCGGAGTCGCCGATCCTGATGACGCGCTCGGAGTTCCCCATCGCGTCGAGGAGTGGCTTGACCGCCGCGAACGCATCGGCGTCGCCGCCGGCCATGATCGACAGCGACGCGTTGATGGCGCCGATCTCCCCTCCGCTCACCGGCGCGTCGATCATCGTCGCGCCGAGCGCCCGCGCGCGGTCAGCGAGTCTTCGCGCGACTGCCGGCGCGATGCTGCTCGTATCGATGAGGATCGTGCCGGGCTGGATCGCGCTGAACACGCCGCGCGCGCCCTCGAGCACCTCCTCGACGTCCGGCGAGTCGGGCAGCATCGTGATGATGCGGGTCGCCCGCCGCGCGACCTCGGCGGGCGTCGCCGCCCTGGCCGCGCCGGCCGCCGCCAGCTCGTCGACCGGGCCTTGGCTCCGGCTGTGCACGACCAGCGCGAAGCCCTTCGCGAGGAGGTTCTTTGCCATGGGCTTGCCCATGAGGCCGAGCCCGATGAATCCAACGACGGGTGTGTCGTCCGCCATGCGAGACCCTTTTGTGGAACATGGCCGATAGGCATGGCAAGAAGGCATCTTCGCCCATTGCGCATTGCCCATTTGCCATTCAGGATGCTTTTCTCAGCATCCTGCTACCGGACCAGGAAAAGTGCGTCCTGGCGGCGCAGCGCCCAGCGTATCTTTCCGTCCGTTCCGATGATGGCGTCCTCTTCCTGCGCGATCCTCACGGCTTGTCCGTCCCATTCCGGCACGGGCGTCGTCGCCTGCAGCTCGATGGAGTACCACATGGACGGAATCACCCGGGCGTCGCCGCGGCCGGGTACGCCGGTCTGATAATCCCACAGGCCGATGAGCGGACCGGCGCCGTGCCCGTGCAGACCGATTGGATGCGAATACACCGTCCCGTCGATGCCCTTCGCCTTCATCCGGGCGAGCGAGGAGGCGAGAATCTCGTTGCCGGTTCGCCCCGGCCTGAGCTCGTCCATCACGATGTCCTGCAGCGTGTTGGCGTTGGCGAGCGCGCGCCGCAGCCCCTCGGGCGGGCCGGCCTCGCCCTCGCGAAGCACGTACGCGTTGTGCTGCGTGTCGGTGTTGAGGCGCGCCACGGTGATGCCGACGTCGCAGTGGAGCAGATCCCCGCGTTCGATGACGGGGTCGGTGCCGATCTGATCGGCGGTCATCCCCCTCCGCTGGACGCTGACGCTGGGCTGGAACCAGGTGCCGAGCCCGAGGTCGTTGACGCGCTGGCGCCACCACCAGACGAGGTCGCTCGTGCGGGTCTTCCCGGGCGCGATGGTCTTCGACGAGAACATCTCCTGGGTGAGCGACCAGACCAGCTCCTGCATGCGGCGGAAGAACTGCTCCTCCTCGGGAAGTCTGGCGGCGATGAGCTCCAGAGGCAGGTCCTCGGCGTCGCGGAAGCGGGAGGTCCACGTCTCACCGAGCGCCGCGTTCATTCCCTGCAGTTCGCCGCTCGAGAGCCCATCCGAGAAGGCGAACACGGTCGAACGGTCGATCCCGATCACCTTCGGGTTCCGTTCCTCGATGACGTTCTTGAGGATCTGCCACTGCTCGTCTCCCCAGAGTTCGGCCTGCCTGCCGCGTCCGACGTCGCCTGCGGCGGCCTGCGTGGATCGGCGCGCCTCGAAGACGCCGCCCTGCGACGTGCCGCCGAGCGCGATGCGCTCGATGCACGAAGCCGACGGCGCGCCGCCCGAAGCCGCGCACTTGTCGAAGAACACGTAGATGGTCCGCCGCCGCGCCGCGAACGTCTCGGGCACGGTGATCGCGGTGAAGACGGGGTCCTCGTTGTACTCGCGCATCGGGACCACCCAGAGATCGATGCCGTGACCGCGCATGAGCGCGGGCAGGAACGTGTCGAGACGCTTCTTCAGCCATTCGTGCTGCATGGCCGACAGCTCGCGCAGCGTGCCGAACGGGCGCTGCTCGCCCGGCGTGTGCGCGGACTGGGCCGCCGCCGGTGCCTGCAGCAGCAGGGCGGCCGCTCCAATCATGAACAGATGTGATGCCCCGGTCATCTGCCACCCTCCTGAACGGCAGGACGCTCACAACCTGCCGGTCTCAACTCCCAAATGCCAACCAATTCCCAAGGCACTCCCGGCGGGGCACTCGACATTCAGCACCCGGCACTCAGTATTCGGAAGTCTACATGAGGCGCCGCCCGCCCTTTGATACGATTCTCCCGGCGGGCTTCGAACCACCTCAAACGCGGCCAACCAGATGCAAGTGCCGTTGTCCTTCGCAAGGAGAGTGCGATGTTCAAGCGGGTCCTTTCGGCGTCGGCGGTCCTGGCTGTCGTTGTCTCCGCCCACGCCACGCCGTCACATGGCGGGAGGCAGGTCGAGCCGCAGATCGATGAGATCTTCAAGGCGTTCGACTCCAGGACATCGTCGGGATGCGCGGTAGCTGCGTATCAGGACGACCGGATCGTGCTGCGGCGTGCCTACGGGATGGCCAACCTGGACCACGACGTCCCGCTGACGCCGGCGTCGGTGTTCCATGTCGCGTCGGTCTCCAAGCAGTTCACGGCAGCGGCCATACTGCTCCTGGCGCAGGACGGCAAGCTGTCGATCGACGACGATGTGCGGAAGTACATCCCCGAGCTTCCGGACCTCGGCGAGCGGATCACGATCCGCCACCTGGCGCACCACACGAGCGGGATTCGCGACCAGTGGTCGCTGCTCGGGCTGGCGGGCTGGCGCTATTCGCGCGATCTCATCACGGACGATGACGTGCTGTCGCTGCTCTCGAGGCAGAAGGCTCTGAACTTCAGGCCGGGCGAGCGCCATCTCTACTCCAACAGCGGCTACACCCTGATGGCGCTCATCGTGAGCCGCGTGAGCGGCAAGTCGTTCCGTGAGTTCACCACGGAGCGGATCTTCCAGCCGCTCGGCATGGTCAACACGCACTTCAGGGACAACTTCCGCGAGATCGTCCGGAACCAGGCGTACGGCTACACCAGGGAGGGCGATGTCGTGCGGCTCAGCGTGACCAACTTCGACACCGCCGGCGCGACCAGCCTTCTGACGACGGTCGAGGATCTCGTTCGATGGCACGCGAACTTCGACGACCCGAAGGTCGGCGGCAGGGCCATGATTGCCGGCCTGCTCGAGAGGGGTGTGCTGAACGACGGACGGACGATCGACTACGCCTTCGGCATCTCGCACGGTACGTATCGCGGCCTGCCGACCGTCGGGCACGGCGGGTCGGACGCCGGATATCGATCCGCGTACCTGCGGTTCCCCGGGCAGCGTTTCGGCGTGGCGGCGTTGTGCAATCTCGCGTCGGCCAATCCGACCGAGCTTTCACGCCGCGTCGCCGACGTGTTTCTCGCCGGCAGGCTCCGCCCGCAGGCCGCGGAGGTGCCCGCGGACGACGCCCCAGAGTCGCCCGTGCCGGCCGCCGATCTCGGGCGGTTTGCGGGGCTGTACTGGAACGAGGTCGAGGCGGCCGCGCGCCGGTTCGTGGTGGAGGACGGACGGCTGCACGCCCTCCTCGGGAATCAGCGGCATGCGATGAAGCCGCTCGGCGAAGGGCGTTTCGTCCTCTCGTCGGAACCGCGTGCGCAGGTGGCCTTTGAGGCGGGGGGCCCGGACGGGCCTCCGCGCGTGACGATCACCGCGCCCGGCGGATCCGGCGAAGTGTTCGTGCGCGCGGAGCCGTTTTCGCCGACCGCCGCCCAGCTCGCCGAGTTCGCCGGCGCGTATCGGAGCGAAGAAATAGAGGTCGTCTACAGGATCGCGCTCGACGAGGGGGCGCTCAGTCTCGAACGCTTGAAGTCACGGCCGGCCAGGCTGCAGCCGATCGTCAAGGACACGTTTACAAGCCAGCCGGGCACGATCCGCTTCCTCCGGAACGCCAGCGGCGTCGTCACCGGGTTCGACCTGGAGGCAGGCCGGGTGCGACAGGTCCGGTTCTGGAAGGACATGGCCAACTCCCAACCTCCAACTCCCACCTCCCAAGGCGGGCGCAGCGGTGAGGCTACGGGAGCGGCAGGCCGCGGCGAGTCCGGCCAGGCTGCGTCGCAGGAGGTGGTAGACGGGCTCCTCGCAGCCGACCGCGCGTTCTCCCGCGCCAGCGCGAAGATGGACGTCACGGCCGGACTGACGGCCATGTTCGCCGAAGACGTGATCGTGCCGGTGCCGGGGAACCGGTTTGCCCGCGGGCTGGCCGAGGCCAGAGCGGCGCTGCAATCGAATCCCGAGAACGCGACGTCCCGCATCGAATGGACGCCGATCCGCGGCGGCATCTCGGCCGACGGCCAGCACGGGTTCACGTTCGGGTACATGACGCTGCACCGTCAGGACGGCACCGCGGTTCCGTTGAAGTACGTCGCGTACTGGATCCGGCAGCCGTCGGGATGGCGCGTGGCCGTCTACAGACGGACCCGCCGCGCAGAGGGTGCCGTGTCGCGGGAGCTGCGGCCGCCGGCCCTGCCGGCCGCGATCGTCCCTGTATCCTCCGATGCGTCGGCGACGAAGAGGTTTCGTGAAGGCCTGGACGCCGCCGAGCGGGCCTTCTCCGATGAAGCGCAGAAGATCGGCCTCGGGCCTGCGTTTGCGAAATACGGGAGCGCTGACGCCGTGAATACCGGCGGGCCCAATCAGGCGGAGTTCGTGACCGGGTCGGAAGCGATCGGCCGCGTCGTATCCGAGGGGTCGCCGCCCGGCGGCGCGACGATCTCATGGGCGCCCGACCAGGTCATCGTGGCCTCGAGCGGCGACCTTGGCGTGACCATCGGCATGATCCGGCCGAATGCTCCGGCCGGCGACCCCAAGCAGCCGGCTGGTGTGCCGTTCTTCACCATCTGGCGCCGTGCAAGCCCAGCCGATCCGTGGCGCTACATCGCGGAGTGACGTGGGCGATGGGCCCATCGCCCATGCCTCATGCCATCGCTCAGCGCAGGTGCTTGTTGAAGAACGCCATCGTCCGCTCCCAGGCGAGCTTGGCGGCGGCCTCGTCGTAGCGCGGCGTGGTGTCGTTGTTGAAGCCGTGCTGCGTGCCCGGGTAGACGTGCGATTCGAACTGCACGCCGGCCGCCTTCAGCGCCTCTTCCCAGGCCGGCTGGGCCGCGTTGATCCGGGCATCGTTCTCCGCGTAGTGACTCAGGATCGGCGCCTTGATCTTCGACGCTTCCGACGGATCCGGATGGCCCCCATAGAACGGCACGGCGGCGGCCAGGTCCGGAATGCGCGTCGCCAGCATGCGCACGACGCCGCCGCCGTAGCAGAAACCAACGGTGCCGATCCTGCTGGTGCAGTCCGGCCTGCTCTTCAACCAGCCGGCGGCCGCTACCATGTCCTCGCGCGTCTTCGCCTGATCGAGCGTTCCGAACAGCTTCCGTGCCTCGTCCTCCGTGCCCGGGTATCCGCCGAGCGGCCCGAGCGCATCTGGCGCGAAGGCCATGAACTTGTCAAGCGCGATCCGTCTTGCGATGTCCTCGATGTGCGGGTTGAGGCCGCGGTTCTCGTGAATGACGAGCACCCCTGGGAGCTTGGCCGCTCCCGCGGCGGGTCTCACCAGATACCCGCGGGTCTTGTCGTAGCCCTGAGGCGACGGATAGGTCAGGTACTCGGTCTTCAGGCGCTTGTCGTCGGGCGCCACCTGCTGGGCCTCCGCGAAGTTCGGGCTGAGCTGGTCGAGCAGCATGGCCGCGGTGACCCCGCCGACGGCGAATTTCTTGGCGCGGTCGAGAAAGCCCCGGCGGTCGATTGCGCCGTGCACGTAGGCGTCGAAGAGAATCAGCAGTTCCTGATCGAAGTCGGCGGCTGTCTTTCGTTCCATCGAAGGCCTCCATTCACGAGGGTTCATTCACGGAGGTTCCACTCACGGAGGTTCACTGACGAAGGTTCGGATCGAGCGAGCCATTCGCCCGGTACGTCGACGAACGAGCCGTCCAGGTCCGCGACGGATGGGCAGCCGAGCAGCTTGAGCGTACGGACGAGATCGGTGCGCAGGATGTCGATCGCGCGCGCCACGCCTGGACCGCCCGCGGCGCCGAGGCCGTACGCGTAGGCACGGCCGGCGAGCACGGCTCGCGCGCCGAGGCACAGCGCTTTGGCGATGTCGCTGCCTCGCCGGATCCCTCCGTCGAGAAGCACGTCCACCCGGCCGTTGACCGCGGCGACGACTTCGGGCAGCACCTGCAGCGTCGGCCGTACGCCGTCGAGCTGTCGCCCGCCGTGATTCGAGACCACGACAGCGCTCGCTCCTTCGTCTATCGCCCGCCGCGCGTCGTCGCCCGTGTGCACGCCCTTGACGACGATCGGGCCGTTCCAGAGATCTCCGATCCAGCGGAGGTCGCGCCACGTCGTCGCGGACTGTTCGAGCGCCGTGCCGACGTCCGCGTACGCCATGGGCCCGTCGGGAAGGACGATGTTGGGGAACTTCATCAGGCCGCCGTCGGCCAGGAAGGCCGCGAGCCATCGGGGCCTGGCAACGAGCTGCGGGAGGAACGGGAGGAGCGGCCAGACGCGACGTGCGAGCAGCTCCTTCGTGCCGTTCCTCACGTCGCGCTCGCGCAGTCCGGCCACTGGCGTATCGATCGTGACGACGAGCGCGGAATAGCCTGCCTTGCGTGCGCGATCGATCGTGGCCGACGCGCAGTCCCGGCCGCCGATGAGATAGAGCTGATACCAGGCCGGTCCCGACGTGGCGCGCCTGACCTCCTCCAGCCGGCAGCCCGAGAGCGTCGACAGGATGTAGATCGTCCCGGCGGCTCCGGCTTCGCGCGCAGCCGCCTCCTCCCCGCGCGGGTAGAACATGCGACAGCTCCCGACCGGGGCGAGCAGCAACGGCAGCGCGACCGGCGTGCCCAGAACGGTCGCGCTCAGGTCGGGCGGAGGGATCGCGACGGCGCACTGCGGCCGGAAGGTCACCCGCTCGAACGCGTGGCAGTTCTCGCGCAGGGTGATCTCCGCGTCGGCGCCGCCATCGATGTAATCGAAGACGATTCGCGGCAGCCGCCGGCGGGCAGCGCGCCGCAGGTCCTCGACATTGACGATCCGGGACGGATGAACCCCACGCGGCATGATGCGTGGAGATTCTCTCATGATTCCGTTTTCGGGTGTTCCGACAGGAGATCAGGAGATCAAGAGGAAGCAACAGGAGATCAGGAGATCAGGAGATCAGGAGGGGCTGGGTCAGGTGAGATCAAGCAGATCCAGTCTGTGCGACGGAGGGCGCCCGAAGGACCTCGTCCCGATTGCGCGGAATCAAGGTTCCCGATAGTGCCTTGTGCGTTCGACCGGGCCGACAAACCTGGAGCTTCCCGCAAGAAGACGCTCGAGGATCTCCCGATCTCCTGACCTCCTGTCACCTTCTCCTGATCTCTTGAACTCCTGTGAGCCCGGCTCGAGTTCCCGGACGAGCTCTCCTTCCCGAACCGCGAGCGGGACGCCGTCGCGGTAGACGAGGCGGTTCCGACCCGCGGCACGGATGCGGTCCCCGGCGGTCACGATTCCCACGAGATTGAGAGGATCGGCGGTGCTGATCGTGATGAGCCGCCCGTCGGGCCGGGTGCGGCGGACCTCGCGGAGCCGTTCGACGGCGGAGGGCAGCGCGAACTGCTCGCCGGACATGCCCGACACGAAGCGGCCGCCGCGGATCTCTCCACGCGCTTCCAGGCGCCGGTAGACACGCACGAGATCTCGCCACGGCGATGCGAGGGTCTCGCGCGCGAGGAGCCGCCGGAACACTACGCCGTAGCGGCGGAGAAGCGTCCACGCCTGCGTCTCGAGCGCGGCGTCGCGGGGCGCCGGCGCGGCCTGGATCGCCGTCCAGCGTCCGGCGAACGCCGCGCGGCGGTTCGCGCTGTGGACGCGTCCCTGCGCGCTCCAGATCAGCGCACGAAGCCCCGAGAAGCCGTCCGACGCTGCCAGTCCGGCGGCGACGAGGCCGCCGATGGCCGCGCGCGTGGCGTCGGCGTCGAGGGCGCAATCGTGACGCAGTTCGTTGAAGAACGACGCCCCGCGGCGCCGCAGCACGTCCAGGACGTGCCGCGCGTCTGGGGTCAGCATGGCTTCAGGGTCCTCCGGCGTCTGCTGACCGCGGAGCGCATGCCACGCGTCGACGTGCTCCCTCTGGAACAGCGCCACCGGCGTCGCCGGCACCAGACGCGCGTGATCGCGGCGGTCGGCCGGCGGCCGCGAGAAGCGCGCCCATCCCACCTCGCCGGCCAGGCACAGCATGTCGAGCATGGACGATTCGTAGCCCTCGACGCGCGCAGGCAGCACGGCGCGCTCCCACGCCGCGGCGCCAAGCTCGAACCCGTCGAGCATCGCGACCGCCTCGCGCAGTCCGTCGAGGCCCCTCAGGCGATCGCCGGCGTCGACATGCTGCCATTTGAAGAGGAACCGGCCGAAGTCCGCCGGGCTCACGGGCTCGATCTCGGCGCGAAGCCGGTTGAGGGTGTATCGGTGAATCCGTGCCAGCAGCGCCCGGTCGCACCACTCGATCGCCGCCGCGCCCGGCGTGAACCGGCCGCGCAGGACGACGCCTTCCGATTCGAGGGCGAGGAGCGCGGCGTCGGCGTCGCGGATGGCGATTGCCAGCGACTCCGCGAGCGCACCGGCCGTCGTCGGGCCGATGAGCGTCAACCGGCCGCGCAGAAGCTCCCTGATCGCGTCCTCGCGTGCCCAGTCGCGGGCGCGCGAAGGCGGAGCCTGGATCGCCGGGTGCAGATCCGCACTCTCGTGCACGGCCAGCAGCTCCGGCAGGCGCTCCGCCGGAATCACGATGCGAAGCTGAAGCTCCCCATATCGCGCCGCTGCAACCGTTGCGCGGCGGTTCGAGACGAGGTCCTCGACGAGGTTCTCTCCCGCGATTCCGGAGATCTCCGGCTCCCTCAGGAAACCGGCCGTCATCAGCGCGTCGTGCAGCTCGTCGGCGCTCCGCGGATCCGGCCTGGCTTCGTCACGCACGCGCTCGATGGCCGCCGGGTCGAGCGCTCCCAGACCGCCGGACATGCTATCTCCGGCCCGCCGCGTCTGCACCGCGTGGCTCCGGCGCTCCTCGAGCGGCGCATCGTCCAGGAACGCGTACGGCCGCGCGTTCAGGATTTCGTGCGTGAAGCAGGAAGGCTCCGGCGTATCGCGCGCGATGAGGCGAAGCTCGCCACGATGAATACGATCGAGCACGGTGCGAAGGCCTTCGAAATCCATGGCTTCCTGAAGGCAATCCTTCACCGTCTGTTTCACGAGCGGATGATCCGGAATCTGCCGGTCGCCCGGGATGTTTTCGAGACACGCCGCAGCATCCGGGAACACCGCGGCCATCAGGTCCTC
>DATIEW010000896.1:0-13977 GCA_035455585.1 Vicinamibacterales bacterium
CGAAGCGCACGGGGGCCGACTTCGACACCGCCTGGGCGCGCAAACCGCTCGCCGTGTTCACGCGGCGCGTCATTCTCTCCGGCGCCGTGTCGGCGGCCGAGCGCACCGTTGCCTCACCGCAGCTGCACGGCCTCGACCGGCTCGCGGACCTTCGGCTCGCCGCCATGGACGCCATCGACGACGACGAGCAGCCGCCGGCGGTGATCTTCGCCGCCAACCACCAGAGCCACCTCGACACGCCCGCGATCCTCGACGCGCTGCCGCCCCGCTGGCGCTACCGCGTGGCGCCCGCAATGGCCAAGGAGTTCTTCAAGGCGCACTTCCATCCCGAAGGCTTCAGCCGGACGAGGGTCGCGGCCAACCGCCTCAATTACTACCTGGCGTCGCTCTTCTTCAATGCCTTCCCGCTTCCGCAGCGCGAGACCGGCACGCGGCAGACGCTGCGCTACATCGGCGACCTGGTCGGCAGCGGCTACTCCATCCTCATCTACCCGGAAGGAAAACGGACCGACGCTGGCGAGATCAAGACCTTTCAACCGGGGGCGGCCATGATTGCCGCCAGGCTGGAGGTTCCCGTCGTCCCCGTACGCCTGGACGGACTCGACCGAATCCTCCACCAGACGTGGAAGTTCCCGGCTCGCGGCGTGGCGCGGGTGGCCTTCGGGGCCCCCATGTCATTGAAGGGCAACGACTACGTGGCGCTCTCGCGGCAGGTAGAGGAGGCGGTGCGGGGTCTGTGACAAGGGAAAAGGGATAAGGGAAAAGGGATAAGAGTGGAGTACGAAGCCAGAAGGCAGGGAGGGAACGGAGGTTCGAGGCGGACGGGAGGCGGATCACGGATGAGTTTGCGAAGGTCAGCGGTGATGTGGCACAATCTTTGATTCAAGAGGCCAACAATTGAGCAAGGATGATCTGATTGATGTGCAAGGCACCGTTGTGGCGGTCCACAGCGGTGGTTTGTATCGGGTGCAGTGCGACCAGGGCCATGAGGTACTCGCGCAGCTGAGCGGTCGGATGCGCCGTTTTCGAATCAAGGTGGTCCCGGGCGACCGGGTCACCGTCGGCGTTTCTCCCTACGACCCCGTTCGGGGCATCATCACCTTCCGCGCTCGGTAACGACATTCATCTTGAGTTCCCACACCGCAACACGACAATCGAGACACCGTGGACAGCGCATACGCGGACGTGGTCCGCGGGCCACAGGCGGCGCGCGCCACGCGCACAGAGTGCAGGCGCCGCCGAGGCCGGCGGTTCCGCGGCCCCAGGCGGATTACGATCCCCGGCCCGTGGCGTTCGAAACGCTCGGGCTCGATCCCAGGCTCATCGAAGGCATCCGCGTGCGCGGGTTCACGGCAACCACCCCGATCCAGAGCGCCGTCATCCCCATCGTGATGGACGGCAACGACCTGATCGGATGCGCCGAGACGGGGACGGGGAAGACCGCGGCGTTCCTGCTTCCGATCCTCAACCGCATGCTCAAGGCTCGCGAACTGGCGCCCGAGGAGCGCGGCTTCACCCGCGTCCTCATCCTCGCGCCCACGCGCGAACTCTGCGTGCAGATCGAGGACGACGTCCAGGGCTTCACGTACCACACGGATCTGACGAGCATCGCCGTTTACGGCGGCGTTCCGATGGACGCCCAGGAGCGCGCACTGAAGTCCGGAGTCGATATCGTCGTGGCGACGCCCGGGCGGCTCATGGATCACATGCGGACGAGCACGGTCGCGTTCGACAAGCTCGACACGCTCGTCCTCGACGAAGCGGACCGCATGATGGACATGGGCTTCTGGCCCGACGTGCGGCGCATCGTCGCGGCCCTGCCGGACTCGGCGGCCCGACAGACGCTCCTCTTTTCAGCCACCATGCCGGAAGAAGTCATGAGGCTGGCAGACGAGGTCGTCCGGCACGCGAAGTACGTACAGATTGGCGCCGCGGGACAGCCTGCGCGCAGCATCACGCACACGATCGAGAACGTTCCCGCGGGGCAGAAGGCGGAATGGCTGGCGAGGTTCCTGCGCCGGGCAGACGGTCCGGTGCTGGTGTTCGTCAGGACGAAATCCGGCGCCGAGCGGCTCGCCCGGCGGCTTGCGGCGTCGGGATTGAAGGCGGCCGCCCTGCACGCGGACCGGACGCAGCCGCAGCGTACTCAGGCCGTGGAAGGATTCCGCAGCGGGCGCTACACCGTGCTCGTTGCGACCGACGTGGCGGCGCGCGGCCTTGACATCGATGGCATCACCCACGTCGTCAACTACGAGGTGCCGTCGAGCCGTGAAATGTACGTGCACCGCGTGGGGCGGACGGGCCGGGCGGACGCGACCGGCACCGCGCTCACGCTCGTGGCTCCCGAGGAGCTGCGGGCGCTGCAGGCGCTGCAGCGATCCTTCGGGCTCGAATTGCAGGGATGATGGACGATACGAAACCCGATAAGGCGGGGGCACCACACGATCCCGAGAACTCCGCTTCGGCGCACGAGGCGGAGCCCGCGGGCTCCTCTGCGCCCGCCGCGCCAGCGGTTTCGCCGGCCGTGGAGCGTTTCCGGTCCTGCCGCTGGCGCGCAGCACCGGACGCGGGCGACTACTGCACCCATCGGGACGTCCTGCCGTTTGCGGGAAAGGAAGGATTCAAGCCGGAGTCGTGGTGTCCCGAGTGCAGCTTCTTCAAGCTGCGGCGCACGCCCAAGAAGCGCGAGCGGGTCGACTACATGTACTAACGCCCAACTCCCAAAAGTCCAACTCCCAAAGGTCCAACTTGTACAGCGAGTTGGAATGTGTCGGCCTACCAGGGCTGTCTGGACGCTTCCATCGCGTGCACCGCGGCGCCGAGGAGGGCGGCGTCCCGGTTGAGGATCACTGCCACCGGTATCGTCGCGAGCAGATCGGCCATCGGCTCTTTCGCCCTGAACGCACCGAGGAACGACCCCTCTTTCAGCGCGCGCAGGATCTTCGGCGCGATGCCGCCGCCCACGTAGATGCCCGCCGTCGACACGGTACGCAGTGCCAGATTGCCTGTCTCCGCACCGTACGCGGAGACGAACATGTCCATGGACTCGACACACCGCGGGCAGCGCTGCTGCATGGCTGCGCTGCTGATCTTCGCCGGAAGGTCCGCGGCGTCGGTCACGTCGCCGACGGCCTCGCAGAGGCGCGCCGGCGCAATGCTGTTCGGCGTGATCGTCGGCCCGGCGCCGAACGCCTGGTGCGTGAACTGGTACAGGTTGACGAGCCCGGGACCCGAAACGACGTGTTCGACGCCCACGCGCCCGAAGACCCGCGTCAGCTCGAGCACCATCTCCATCTCTCGCGGCGTTCTCGCCGCGAAATCCGCGTGGCCCCCCTCCGATGCAGCCGGCACGAACCGGCCGTCGACGTTGTGGAGCATCGCCTCGCCCAGTCCGGTTCCGGCAGCTATCACCGCCGCGTTGCCACCTGGCACCGCGACGCCCTGCTGCAGGACCGCCAGCTCCTCCGGCGCCAGCACCGGCACCGCGTACGCCAGGGCCTCCAGGTCGTTGAGGAGCACGGTGCGGCCGACACCGAGCGCTGCACCGACGCGCTCCGCGTCGACGAGCCACGGCACGTTCGTGAGCCGTGCGACCTGGTCGGTCACGGCACCGGCCACGCCGAAGCAGGCCGCGGCGAGCGCCCGCGACTCCACGTTCCGTACGCGCAGGAACTCCCGGACCATCGGCTCGAGGCCGTCGTAGTCGAGTGTGACGAACTCGCCGACTTCCACCGGCGCCGGCCGTTCGGCATCGGTCGAGAACAGCCCGAGAAGCGTCTTCGTTCCGCCAACATCGCCGGCGAGCAGCATAGGCGCTATTCTAGCCGTGCTCGCACGGCCCAGAGGTGCACGAACGTGTCAGATCGGGCCGTGCGGGCACGGCTTGACATTCGTTCCGGTCTGACTAATCTTCGCGGGTGAATGACGACGTCTCCGTCATCGACGGGCGGGCCGTACAGTCTCCGTGACATCCGGAGCCTCTACCCGATCGTCACGGACGCCCATCTCCGCTATCTCGAGAAGTGGGGCCTGGTCAGCCAGGGTGGGATCGCGCGCGGCGAGCGCGTCTATTCGTTCCCGGATCTGCTGACGATCAAGCATGTCGCGGCCGAGCTCGATCGCGGGACGCCGCTGAAGGTCGTGCTGCGCAACCTCGTTGCAGAACGCCAGGGGCAGCTCCAGCTCGACTTCCATGCGGCGGCCGACGTGCCGCGCGCGAAGGTGCTGACCCTGCAGGCGCGCACACCGCGGACACCCCCCGTCGCCGGGGCGGCGCCGCTGCAGGCCGGGTCGCCGGCGCCGGTCGCGGCGGACCCGCAAGCGGCGCTGGCGGCCAGATACTTCCTCGAAGGCTCCCGGCTGGATGACGGCGATGACCGGAAGATGGAGGAGGCTGCCGCGGCGTACAGGAAGGCGCTCGTCATCGACCCGGATCTCGTACCCGCAATCGTCAACCTCGCGAACATCCACTACGCGCGCGACGAGCTCATCGAGGCGCAGGCACTCTACGAGCGCGCCATCGGGCTCGACGGCGACTGCTTCGAGGCGTATTTCAACCTGGGCAACATCCATCACGACCTCGGCCGCTACGAAGACGCGCTGGTCTGCTACCGGAGCGCCGTCTCACTCAACCCCGCGTACCCGGATTCGCACTTCTATCTCGCCGTCACGCTGGAGAAAACGGGCCGCTCGCTCGAAGCGAAGCCGCACTGGAAGACGTACCAGGCCCTCGCCCCGGCCGGCGAGTGGGCCGAGCTCGCCAAGGAGTTCTCGGAGTAGAATACGCTGCCAGGGAGCGGGGCGATGGACCTCGTGCAGCTCGAGCACTTTCTCGCGGTCGTCGAGGAGCGCACGTTCACCCGCGCGGCCGAGCGCGTGTGCCGCACGCAACCCGCCGTCAGCCAGAGCATCAAGAAACTGGAAGAAGAAGTCGGCGCGCCGCTGTTCGCTCGCGACGTGCACGAGGTGTCGCTGACGGAGGCCGGCCGCGTGCTCGCGGATTACGCGCGGCGGATTGTTCGCCTGCGGGACGAGGCGCTGCGGCAGGTCACCGAAGTCAGGTCGCTGAAGTCGGGCACGCTCGCCATCGCCGCGCACGAAGCGGCGGCGGTGTATCTGCTCCCGGGGCCGCTCCGCGCGTACCTCCAGAGGTACCCCGACATCAAGGTTGGCATCTACCGCAGCCGGCTTGCCGAGATTCCGCGGCAGGTGATGGACCGCGAGGTGGATGTCGGCTTCGTCAAGGAAGAACCCGCCTTCCACGAGCTGCAGTGGACCCAGGTCTATTCGGACCAGCTGCTCTGCGTCGCGTCACCGAGGCATCCGCTGGCCGGCCGCGCCGAGGTTCGAATCCGCGATCTCGGATCGGAGCAGTTCGTGCTCCATCACCTGTGCAGCACGACGGCGGATGCGATCTTCCGGCTGTTCGAGCAGAGCGGGACCCGCTGCCGCGTCGTCGCCGAGCTCTGGAGCTTCGAGAACATCAAGAGCTTCGTTCAGGAAGAGGTGGGGCTCGCGATCGTACCGGGTGTGACCGTCCGGCGCGAGCTCCGCGATGGCACGCTGGCCTGGATTCCGCTGAACGACCTGTCGATTCCACGCCGGACCCTGATGGTCTACCGCGAGCAGGTCTCCGATTCGGCGCGGGAGCTGATCAAGATCGTCAAGGCATTCCACTGGGACAACTGGATGGGGCGGGCAGCGCCGCTGCCCGGCGTTCGCGCGGCGGGCTCCTAGCTCCCAGCTCCCAGCTCCTAGCTCCTAGCTCCTGATCTCGCGCAGCCCGGCGGCTTTGAGCCTGGCGTTCAGCTGCGCGAGGCTGCCGCGCTTGACCGCGTCATACCGCTCGAGGATCGCATCCGCCTCGCGGCTGTACTTCGCGATCCACTCCATCTGCGCCGCGGTCGGACGCCCGCTGTGGTTGCCGACCTGGATCGTCAGCCAGTTGATCCGGCCGGGCAGGTTCACGTGCCCGGGATCGCGCGGGTCGCCGCGCAGGCCGAGCACAACGGGACGCAGGTCGGTCCGGACGGCGGCGATCGCTGAGCGGATCTGCGCATCCGTGATCCGCGGCTCGATTTCGTCCAGCAGATCCTCGAGGCCGGCCGCCTCTCCGGCGGCGCGCCGGAGCCTGCACTCCATCCGCTCGATCGCCTGCGCCTCGCGATGCCAGACCTGCATGTCCTCGCGTGCGACGGTCACTCGCGGATCCATGCGCACCGTCGCGGTCCGCTCGAGCGTCCGGCCTGCGACGGTGAGCCGGACCGTATACTCGCCGGGGATCGCGCGGACCCAGGTGCCGCCGCCTCCTCCTCGCCCGGCGCGCCCGCGCTGCCCGGCCTGGCCTGGCGGCGCCGGGCCGCACGACGACACCTCACTCAGGTTCCACACGGCGCGGTTGACGCCCACCGCACCCGGTCCGCGGAACGTCGAGACGATTCGGCCGGCGTCATCCGTCACGGACAGTTCGACGCCGCCCGACACCACCTCCGGCAGATAGTAATTGAGGATCACGCCGTACGGCTGGTTCCGGGCGACCCACACACGGTTGCCGAGCACGCTCGTGTCGCTGGCCGGGATGTATCGGACGGCTGGCATCGGCCTGAAGAGCGCGGGTGCTGTCGGGCTGAAGTCCGACTCGACTGCGCCGGCAACGGCGGGGCCCGGAGCGGCGCTGGAATCGGTCCGCTGAGCCGAGCGCGCGATCTCCTGGAGCGGCGTCGCATCGTCGAGGATGTAGAACCCGCGGGCGTGCGTGGCCATCACGAGGTCGTTGTCTCGCGGGTGCACCTTGACATCCACCACGGCCACCGGGGGGAGCCCCAGGCGCAGGTCGTTCCAGGACGTGCCGCGGTCGAACGACGCGAAGATCCCCAGCTCCGTGCCGGCGTAGAGCAGGTTCGGCGACTTCGGGTCCTCCGCCACGATGTGGGCGTAGCCCCGAAGGCCGTCCGCGATCTTCCGCCACGTGCGCCCGTAGTCGGTCGTGGCGAACACGTACGGCGCGAAGTCGTCGAGCCGGTGCTGGTCGACTGTCAGGTAGGCGGCTGCGGCATCGACGCTGGAGGCGGCAATCGACGAGACCCACGAGTACTTCGGAGCGCCGGCGATGTTGGGCGCGACGTTGGTCCAGCTCTTCCCGCCGTCGCGGGTCAGCTGCACGTTCCCGTCGTCGGTTCCCACCCAGATGACGTTCGGGTCGCGCGGGCTCTCGGCGATGGCGAGAATCGTGCAGTGGAACTCCGCGCGCGTGTTGTCGACCGTGATCGGACCGCCGCTGACTGCCTGCTTTTCCGGATCGTTCGTCGTCAGGTCCGGGCTGACGATCGTCCATGTCTCCCCGCGATCGGTCGTCTTGAACAGCACGTTACCGCCGTAGTAGACGACGTCGGGGTTCGTGGGCGACATGTGGATGGGCGAGTTCCAGTTGAATCGATACCGCTCCAGCCTCGCGCCCCCGCCCGCCGGGCCCGGCGGATAGGGCTGGATGTAGCGCTCCTCCCGGTTGCGCATGTCGATCCGCGTGATGTCGCCGAAGTGCCCGTTGTAGTAGATGATGTTGGGATCGCGCGGATCGGGAACCGTGTACATGCCGTCGGCCATGTAGCGCAGCCTGACCCAGTCCCCCTCGCGCACGCCGACCTGATTCCACTTCTCGTTCGGCCCGCGCCAGATTTCGTGATCCTGAAACCCGCCGAGCACGTTGTAGGGGTCGGCCATGTCGATGCCCACGTGGTACGCCTGCGCCATCGGCATGTTGTTCACGAAGTCCCAGTTGCGTCCGTAGTCGTTGGAGATGAAGAACCCGCCGTCGGTGCCGCACAGCAGCCGCTTCGGGTTCGTCGGGTCGATCCAGAGCGCGTGGTGATCGCCGAACATGCGGCCGCCGCTCGGGCCGAACGTACGGCCACCGTCGGTCGACACGTTGAACGATCCTGCGAGCGTGTACAGGCGGTCGGGATCCACCGGGTCTGCGCGCACCTGCGTGTAGTAGAACGGCCGGTTGTTGATCCGGCGATCGTCGCTGACCATCTTCCAGGTGCGACCCCGATCGTCCGATCGCCAGAGCTGTCCCTCCTCCTGCGATTCGATGAGCGCGTAGACGACGTTCGGGTCGCGCTGATGGATGCTGACGCCGACGCGTCCCACGAGCCTTGCGCCAGGCAGCCCGTTCTTCAGCGCCGGATCGGTCAGCTTCGTCCAGGTCACGCCGCCGTCGTTCGACCGATAGAGGCCGCTGCCGGGGCCGCCGCTCCGGAAGTACCACGGCTGGCGCAGGTAGTCGTACATCCCGGCGTACACGACATCGGGGTCGGCGGGGTCGATCGCAACGTCGCTCGCGCCGCTCGTCTCGTTCGTGAAGAGGGTGCGCGCCCAGGTCGCACCACCATCGGTCGATCTGTAAATGCCCCGCTCCTGACTGGACCCGAACGCACGGCCGGTTGCCGCCGCCAGCACGACCTGCGGGTTCGTGGGGTGAATCACGATGCGCGAGAATCGCTCCGTACCCTTCAACCCGAGGTGCGTCCAGGAGCGGCCGCCGTCGGTCGTCTTGTAGATGCCGTCGCCGAACGAGATGCTGTTGCGCACCGCGCCCTCGCCGGTGCCGACGTACACGACGTCGGCGTTGTCGCGCTGCACGGCTATGGCGCCAATCGAGAGCGTGGTGCCCGTCTCGAATACCGGCTCGAAGGTGATCCCGCCGTTCGTGGACTTGAAGAGGCCGGACGACGCGGCGCCGACGTACAGGATGTCGGGGTTGCCGGGCACGCCGGCGACGTCGGCGACGCGGCCGGCGAACATGGCGGGCCCGATCGAACGCCACGAGAGGCCGCCGAGCGGCACGCGCTCGACGGGCGCGAGCTGCCGGGCCGAGGGGAGCGGCGCGAGCGCGACGCAGACAGCCGCAGCCAGGGCGAAGCGTGCGTATCTCATGGGTGTGACTTTACTGCGCCCCCCGGTCCAGACCCAATGCATTCTTCTTATCGATACATAACAGCGCGGGGCTGGTCCCTGACCTGCCGTCGGCGCGTGATACTCCCCCTGGGTTACCTGTGGTGCCGCAATCGGCATTCGTCCCACACGAACGGCCGCTCGCGAGGGACGAATGGCTCCACGTTCCCGAGTCGCGATCCGATGCGCCGGATCGCGATGACTTATGAGCACATAACTGCTTCGTATTGGCTGAGTGTGCCTGCGCGGTCCTACGATATCGATCATTCGCAAGCGATCGTCGCGCTGCCCTGGAGGATCCATGCCACGCTTTTCGACATTCATGATCGCGGCGCTCCTGTGCCTGCCCGCCTGGAGCCACGCGCAGACGCGCACGACGGGCCAGATCGTCGGGACCGTGCGTGACGCGACCGGCGCCGTCGTGCCGAACTCGGAGCTCGTGTTGATCGACACGGGCACGGGTGCCACGAGGGAAACGAACAGCGCCCCGGACGGCGGTTTCGTATTTCCGAACCTGCAGCCCGGCACCTACTCGCTGACCGCGAGCGCGGCGGGCTTCAGCCCGGTGACGCTGGAACAGGTGATCGTGCAGACGTCCCGCTCGACAGACGTCGTGATTCAGTTCCAGGTCGCGGGCGTGAGCGAGGAGGTCCGCGTCGTCGGACGCACGGAGGTCGTGGAAACCTCGTCGAACACCGTCTCGAACACCGTGATGAACGAGCAGATCGCGAAGCTGCCGCTCCAGGGGCGCAACATCCTGGAGTTCGCGCTGCTCGTGCCGGGCAGCGCGACGAGCGCAGGGTCGCGCTTCAGCGAATACAACGGGCTGCCCGGCGGCGCCATCAACATCACGCTCGACGGCATCAACAACAACTCCGCGCGGTTCCGGAGCGGCGGCACGAGCTTCTTCGTCTTCGCGCCCGTGCGCCTCGGTGCGATCGAGGAGGTCACCGTCTCGACGGCGGGGCTCGGCGCCGAGGCGGGCGCCGAGGGGGCCGTGCAGCTGCAGTTCGTCACCAAGCGCGGCAGCAACGCGTTCCGCGGGCAGGTCTTCGATCAGATCCGCAACGACAAGCTCAACGCCAACACGCCCGTCAACGCGGCGCGCGGCCTCCCGAAGACGGAGCTGCGCCAGCACGAGTGGGGAGCGAACATCGGCGGGCCCATCCTGCGCAACAAGGTGTTCTTCTTCGCAAACTACGAGCAGCTCTACGCGCCGGGCGAGTCCACGCAGTCGCGCACGGTGCTCACGCCCGAGGCGCAGCAGGGTGTGTTCCGCTATACGGCGACCAATGGCAGCATCCAAACCGTCAACCTGCTCGACATCGCGCGCGCCGGCGGGTTTCCGAGCGCCATCGACCCCTTCATTGCCTCACAGCTGCAGGTCGTCAACAGCAGCCTCTCCGGCGGGGACCTCGCCTCGAACAACCTGTTCACCAACACGTTCCGGTTCATCAACGAGAACATCCCCAACTCGAACATCTACCCCACCGCGCGAGTGGATTATCAAGTCAATCCCAACCTCGCTATCCGCGGCGTCCTGAACCTGCACTGGCGAGACCTGCCGCGCAACCCGCAGTTCCCCGGGCTCGATCCGGTGAACAGCGGGTTCACGTCCACCTACTACATCCTGTCTACGGGGGCGGACTGGACGATTCGACCCAATCTGTTCAACCAGATCAGCTTCGGCGGTCAGAGCAATTACGAAGAGTTCAACCCGGGGAATACGCCGGCGGTCTACAGCGGGCCGGGAGGCAACATCGTGAGTTTCCCGCTGGGGCTCACGTCGCCGACTCCGACGAACAACGTGCTCCCAATCCCGCGCAACAATCCGGTCTTCAACATCTCGGACAACCTGACGTGGCTGAAGGGGAACCACACGTTCACCTTCGGCGGAACGATCCGCCACACCTACATGTACGAGACGATCGGGGGCCAGCCGCCGGGAATCAATCTTGGCGTCGCCTCGGGCGACCCTGCCTCGGGACTCTTCAACGCCACCACCATCCCCGGCGTACGCACGGCGGATCTTGCGACGGCCAACTCGCTGTACGCGTTCCTGACCGGACGGATCAGCGGTGTCAACGGCACCTACGGCATCGACGAGGACACCAAGGTGTATCGACAGGGCCCGACGCTGAGGCGCGAGGCGCAGACCGTCGGCGGGTTGTACGCACAGGACCAATGGCGGCTCACGCCCCGCCTGACGCTCAATTACGGCCTTCGCTGGGAGTTCAGCGGCGCCGCGCGCAACCCGAACGAGCTGTACAGCAGCCCCACGCCAGCGGACCTGTTTGGTCCGTCGACGACCGTCTTCCAACCCGGCGTGCTCGACGGGACGCTCGATCCGCAGATTCTGCTGCAGCCCGAGCCGTACAAGAGCGACCTCGTCAACCCGGCGCCGAACGTTGGCGTCGTCTGGAGCCCGGACAAGCGCGAGGGATGGCTCGGACGGCTGCTCGGCGAGTCCGTCTATCGCGCCAACGTCGGGGTCAACTACTACGATGAAGGGCTCATCGTCTTTCAGAGCGCGGCGGGCAACGGACCCGGGACGTCGCAGTCGGTCACGCTCACGCCGGGCATGCCCGGATTCCCCCCGGGCGGGCTCACCCTCGAATCGACGCTGCCGCCGTTCGCGGTCAACCCCGCGTCGTTCTCCTTCCCGGTGCCGATGTCGGACTTCACGTTCGTCCGCGGGCACTCGAGCTTCGATCCCGATATCCGAACGCCGTACGTCACGAACTGGACCCTGAGTTACCAGCGCGAGGTCTGGCGCGACGCGGCGATCGAAGTGCGGTACGTCGGCAATCGCGGCTCCAACCTCTGGCGCAGCTACAACATCAACGAGACGAACATCTTCGAGAACGGCTTCCTGCAGGAATTCCAGAGTGCCCAGCGGAACCTGCTGATCAATCAGGCCAACGGCCTCGCTGGCTTCGCCAACAACGGCCTTCCGGGACAGGCGTCGCTGCCGATCTTCGAGACCGCCTTCGGTCCGCGCGGGTCGCAGGGAGCGCTGCCGGGGGGGAGCGGCTTCACGAACGGCACGTTCGTCACCTTGCTGCAGCAGGGCCAGGCGGGCCGGCTCGCCACCTCCCTGGCCAACAACAGCCTCTATCTGTGCCGGATGGTCGGCAGCGCGCTGCCCGCCTGCGGTCGGCTCGGCTACAACGCCGCCGGGCCCTATGCGATGAACGTGTTCCTCGCCAACCCGTTCGCGGCCGGATTTGCGAACGCGACGACGCCCAACGCCAACCGGATCCTGACGGACGAGGCTGAATCGAAGTACGATGCACTGCAGCTGCAGCTCAGACAGCGGTTACGCAACGGCCTGACCGTCACCGCGAACTATACCTACGCGCACGCGCGAACCGACCGGTTCGCCGATTCCGCATCGGCAGTGGTGGACTACATGTCGCTGCGCGACAAGGGGCTCAACTGGGGTCCGACCGTCTACGCCCTGCGGCACAACTTCCAGGCGTACTGGACGTACGAGCTGCCCTTCGGCCGCGACCGCGCGGTCGACATCCAGAGCCCGGTCCTCAACCAGATCCTCGGGGGCTGGGCGCTGAACGGCATCGCGCGGATCCAGTCCGGACGGCCGTTCCTCCTGACCAGCGGGCGCTGGACAGTGAACCAGCAGGACGCCGGCGTGGTGCTCCGTGGCATCACGGTCGACGACCTTCAGAAGATGGTCAACGTCAGGCCCGGTCCGAACGGCAACGTCTTCTTTTTCGACGAGCGGCTCATCGGCCCAGACGGCCGCGCCAACCCCGATTTGCTAGCGCCGCCGACAACCCCCGGCGAGTTCGGACAGCGGGTGTACCTCTATGGCCCGGGCCTGACGAGCTTCGATCTGGGCGTGGGCAAGACGTTCCGCGTGAACGGCAGTCAGTCGATCTACTTCGATGCGCTGTTCATCAACGCGTTCAACACCAGGAACACAGCGGTGGGCGGAACCGGCGGGGCGACCCACAGCATCGACTCCACCACGTTCGGGCAGTCCACCACTACAGCCATCGGGCCCCGGAACATCCAGTTCCGGCTGCAGTTCAACTTCTGATCAGCGGCAACTCCCAAGGCGACCGAACAGGATCGCCTTGGGAGTCCCGCCTCCGCCGCTCGTCGGCTCTGCTCTCGGACCTCCCGCCGCGTCGAGCGGACCGGATGAGGCACGGAGTGTATCAACCACGGAGACACGGAGACCACGGAGAGTGCACACGGGGCTGCAGCAGACGCCGTAGGCCCGAGCGCCCTCCGTGCTCTCCGCGCCTCCGTGGTGCAGATCTGACCGCTGGAACACACTCCCGCCCCCTGCATGCGGTTGGCGTTTCCAGACGCCGGATCATATGATCCAGCCCCGCGGTACCGCGGGCGCGGATACTCGAGGAGCAGAAGGACATGACCATCGGCGAAGCCTCGTGGACGAAGGCGGCTCGAATGCTGTCGTTAGTGGCGCTCGCGGCGGTCGCGGGCGCTTCGCCGCAGGCACAGAACAGGGCAGCCGTTGCGCTGACGAACCTGAAGACGAGGGCCGAGCGATCGGATTACCGCGAGACGAGCCGCTACGCCGACGTCGTGGCGTTCATGGAGGCCGTCGCACAGGCTGCTCCGAAGACCGTCCACTTGACGACCTTCGGCTATACCGTCGAGGGACGCGCGCTGCCGCTCGCGGGCGTCGGCGCCCCCGGCGCCGACCCCGAGACGGTCACGCGGACCGGCAAACTCCGCGTCTACATCCAGGGCAACATCCATGGCGGCGAGGTCGAAGGCAAGGAGTCCGCCCAGATGCTCCTGAGAGATCTCGCTCAGGGACGGCACGCCGAGTGGCTCCAGTCGATGGTGCTCCTCGTGGCGCCGATCTACAACGCGGACGGCAACGAGCGGGTGTCGCTGACCAACCGCGGGCGCCAGCACGGCCCGGTGGGCGGCATGGGCCAGCGGCCCAACGCCCAGGATCTCGATCTCAACCGCGACCACATGAAGCTCGATTCCCCCGAGGCGCGGTCGTTCGTCAGGCTGATG
>DATIEW010000897.1:0-2176 GCA_035455585.1 Vicinamibacterales bacterium
CGATCGCGACCATGACCGTAACCGGGACCACCGCGACTGGCGCGACGATGACCGGCGTGGCCACGACTGGGACCGGAATGACTGGCGTCGCGATGACGACTGGCGCCGTCGTGGCTGGCAGTATTACGGCGGGCGAAATGACGGCTGGCGCTATTACCGCGGGCATGACAACCGTCACTGGCGCTACGTGCCGCCGTATCGCTTTGGCGTCGACTTCGGCTATCGCTCGGGCTACGAACTCGCCTGGCGCGATTGGCTGAGCCACGGCCGCTACGACCGCTATTGGCGGCGCAGTGCGTACTACGGTTATGGAATCGGGTATTCCTACCGCGCCGGATACGACGCCGGGTGGCGCGACGCGGCGAACTACTATGACCGTGGCTACCGTCCGGACTACTGGACCTACGACCCGTACGGCGGCTGGTACTTCGGCTTCCGAATCAGCGGTTGATAGGGCCGACGCCGGCCCGCTTGCGCGATGGCAGGCGGGCCGGTACACAGGACGATTGCCCCAGGGAATCGTCCGATGGATCTTGCGGAATTGCGCGATCAGTTGACGCGCCTCGATGGCGAGCTGCTCGCACTGATCGCCGAACGCCAGCGACTCTCCGAGGAGGTCGCCCGCGTCAAGCGCGCGACCGGCCACCCGACGCGCGATTTCCAGCGCGAGCGCGACGTCCTCATGAATGCCCGCGCCGCCGCCTCTAAGCTGGGGCTGTCGCCGTCACTGGCCGACAACCTGCTCAGGCTCCTGATCCGCAGTTCGCTTGCCACCCAGGAGCAGGCGCAGATGGCCGCGCAGGGCCGGGGCGCCGGCCGGCGTGCGCTCGTGATCGGCGGCTGCGGCAAGATGGGCCGCTGGTTCGTCGAGTTCCTGGATTCGCAAGGATTCGCCGTCGAAGTCGCCGATCCCGCGGGCCCGACCGCTTCGCATGCGCATCGCACCGACTGGCAGGCGGATGAGCTGTCGCACGACGTGATCGTCGTTGCGACGCCGCTCGGCATCACCGCGTCCATCCTCGAGCAGCTCGCGCGTCACCGGCCGCCGGGCCTCGTCTTCGACATCGGCTCGCTGAAGACGCCACTCCGCGCGGGCCTGGCGGCGCTGCGCCAGGCGGGCGTCAGGGTCGCCTCATTGCACCCGATGTTCGGGCCTGACACGGATCTCCTCTCGGGCCGCCACATCATTCACGTCGACGTCGGTCGTCCCGACGCCGTGACGGACGCGCAGAATCTCTTTGCCTCGACCATGGTCGAGCAGGTGGTGACGACGCTCGACGATCACGACCGCCTGATCGCCTATGTGCTTGGCCTCTCGCATGCGATCAACATCGCGTTCTTCACGGCGCTCGCGGAGAGCGGCGAGGCGGCGCCCCGGCTCGCGCGATTGTCGAGTACCACTTTCGATGCCCAGCTCGCGGTCGCCTCCCTGGTTGCCGGTGAGAGCCCGGCGCTCTATTTCGAGATCCAGGCGCTCAACGAGTACGGGAACGAATCGCTGGCGGCGCTGGTCCAGGCCGTCACGCGACTGCAGTCGCTCGTGGCCGGCCAGGATGCCGCGGGCTTCGCGCGCCTGATGCGCCGCGGCCAGGCCTACCTGCAGGACCGTGCCGCCGCCCGCCAGACCTGATATGCTTAATGAGATTCATTCTCATTACCGTATCGAGGCCCTCATGCGCATTCTGGATGCCCAGCTCGCCCGCCTCGGGCCGCTCCTCGTTCTCGTCGGCGCGTTGTTCGCCGGCCCTGCCATGGCCGCCGGAGAGCCCTTGGTGGTCTACACGGCCCGGAAGTACCAGCTCGTGGAGCAGCTGTTCCAGGAATACGGACGCGAGCGCGGCATCGACGTGAAGTCCGTCACGGATGACGGGGCGCCGCTGATCCAGCGCTTGAAAGCGGAAGGCGCCAACAGCCCGGCCGACGTCTTCATCTCGGTCGACGCGGGCGACCTCTGGCGCGCGACGCAGGCGGGCCTCCTCCAGCCCGTCGAGTCGCAGATGCTCGAGGCGGCGATACCGGCGCACCTGCGTGATCCGCAGGGAAATTGGTTCGGCCTCGCCGTGCGCGCGCGCACGATCGCCTATTCGACGGAGCGCGTGAAGCCATCCGAGCTCTCGACTTATGCCGCCCTCGGCGACGCCCACTGGAGGGGAAAGCTGTGTCTCAGGACCGGCAA
>DATIEW010000898.1:0-2433 GCA_035455585.1 Vicinamibacterales bacterium
CGCGTTCCCGGGACTCGCGCTCGGCAGCCTGTTCGCGGCCGCGCAAGGCGAGGACGCGCCGCCGGCCCAGCCCGAATACCTCGCACTCACGCACCAGGTCCGCACCGCGTACTACGCCACTGCGCCCGACGACCTGGGCGCGGCGATGCGCGCCGCGGTCGCCGATTTCTGCAAGTCGGCGAGCGATTCCGATCGTACGGCTGCCGCCTGGCTTTGCGACGGGACGCCGCTTGGATTCCTGCGCGAGGTGAACGTCTTCGGCGACGAGTCGAGGAATGGCAGGGCGTGCCGCGCGGCAGTCCTGCAATCACGGATCAGACTGTTTCTCGACGACATGTACGGCTCGGTCGCGGACTGCGTGCCGGTCCGTTCCAACCCGGAAACCGGTGCGCATTACCTCACTGCGGGCGACCTGGTGGAGACCGGCGAGGACGAGGAATCGCAGCCGTACGGCGAGTACCTCGCCTACACGACGGGCTGCATCAACTGCCATCACCAGACGCACCGCTCCGTCATCAATGCGCCGCAGCTCCTGATCGTGCGGTCCTATGCGCTCCCGGAATTCCGCAAGCTCCTGAAGACCGGCGTCACGAAGACCGGGCGCGACCTGGTCGCCGAGGCCAGCGTCATGGGCATCGTCGCGAAGGAGCAGTTCTCGCACTTCTCCGACGAGGACGTGAATGCCCTGTTCGACTTCCTGACGACGGACTGGACCGCCGCGCGGGCGCGCGAAGAGGAGCAGAAGATCCCGGTCCTGTTCAAGCCGCTCATCGACAAGGGCGAGCTGCCGCCGCCGTGAGCGGTGCCGCGTGAGGCGCTCGCCGTTCTTCCTGTCGCTCTGCGCGGTGGCCGTCGCGGCCGCCTGGGCGCACTGGCCGCTCCTGCCGCTGCCCGACGGCGCGATCGCGGATCGCATCTTCGTGGACAAGTCCGAGCGCCGGCTCGATCTCTACGACGGAGCGCAATTACTCCGCAGCTACTCCGTGTCGCTCGGCCGCGAGCCGGTCGGCCCGAAGCGGCGCGAGGGAGACCAACGCACGCCCGAAGGCCGGTACGTCATCGATTACCACAAGCCGGACAGCGCGTATCACCGCGCGCTGCACATCTCCTATCCCCGCCCGGACCAGGTGGCCGCGGCGCGCGCCCGCGGCGAGCCGCCGGGCAGCCTCATCATGATCCACGGCCTGTCCGACCGCCGCGCGCTGATCGGCAAGTTCAACCGGCTGGAAGACTGGACGATCGGCTGCATTGCCGTGACGAATGCCGAGGTCGAGGAGCTCTGGAGGGTCGTGCCCGACGGCACGCCGATCGAGATCCGGCCCTGAGCGACCGGCTACTTCTGGTTCTGCGGCAGCCCGTCCGTGATCTCGTAGTAATCGCCCTTGTCGGCGACGAAGATGTGGAGCGCGAGCTTCGTTCCCGTCGGCCGGTCGAATGCGCCCATGCCGATTCCGATCCAGTCCTTGTAGATGGCGTCGAAGAAGAGCGCCGATCCGCAGGTCGAGCAGAAGCCGCGACGAACCTTCTCCGACGAGCGATACCAGGCGACCTTGTCTTCGCCGTGGACGGTCAGGGCGCTCTTCGGGACTTCGGTGGAGACGTAGTAATGGCTCGAGGTCCTGCGGCACATGGTGCAATGGCAGGCATCGGGCGGCTTGAGCTCGCCCGCGACCTCGAATTTCACGGCTCCGCAGAGGCAGGATCCCTTGTGCATGGCGCTCTCCCTTCCGGTCCGCTAGCATTTTAGAGCCCAGGGAGAGTCCAAGCGATGCCCGTCCTGCTCGGCGTACTCGCCGCGGTCGTCACGATTCTCGTGCTGCTGAAGCAGCTCGCCGATCACGGCATCGGCCTCGCCGGCCTCAATCCCTTCCTGTGGCGCCGCCGGCGGGACTGGCGGAAGCAATTCAGCGCGAATCCCGTGTTCCTGCTCGACGACCCGAAGGACGTCGCCGCGCTCCTGGTAGTCGGCGTCGCCAAGGTGGACGGGGACATGAGCGCCGAGGAAAAGCAGGCGATCCTTCGCGAGTTCGGTGCCACGCTCGGGCTTCCGCCGCGCACGGCGACCGAACTGATGGGCGCGAGCGTCCACATCCTGGGCGACCCGAACGTGCTTCTGACGCAGCTCGACGCCGTGCTCGAAAAGAGCAAAGACAGGTTCACCTCCGAGCAGGTCGTCTCCACGCTCGCGATGATGGAGCGGATCGCCGGCACCGGCAGCTTGCCGTCCGAGCGGCAGCGCGAGTTGATCGAGGCGGCGCGGTCGCGCATGTCCCGCATGCAGCCGGCCAGGGGGACCTGGGGATGATGAAGAAGGTGAAACCCGCGGCGAGCCCCGCGGCCTTCGTTGCCGCGCTCGACGGCTGGCGGCTCAAGCTGGTCCGCTCGCTCTGCGCGGGCGTGCGCTCGGTCGCGAAATTCGACGAGGCCATCAAA
>DATIEW010000899.1:0-10193 GCA_035455585.1 Vicinamibacterales bacterium
TTCGCAGTTCGCGGTTCGCGGCGGAGCGGGGTGAAGGGGCAACATGGGAATCCGGCGACGCCTTCGATCGGTGCTCTGGCGCGTGCCGGTGGAAGAGGAAGTCCGCCAGGAGCTGTCACACCACGCCGACCTGCGTACGCAGGAGCTCGTCGAGCGGGGCTGGACGCCGGCGGCCGCGCGGAGCGAGGCGGAACGCCGGGTGCGCGGCGCCGAACCGATCCTGAACCGCCTCGGCCAGGAGCGGAACCGCACCCTGGCCATGCGGGAGCTGGCGGACGAATTCCGGCAGGACGTCGCGTTTGCACTCCGGCAGTTCCTCCGGCGGCCCGGCTTCACCGCCGCCGCCGTGCTGACGCTCGCGCTCGGCATCGGCGGCACGACGACGATCTTCAGCCTGGTGCACGCCGTCATGATCAGACCGTTTCCGTTCCCCGACCCCGACCGCGTGCTCTTCGTGTACACAACCTGGCGCGAGAGCATGAGCTCGACCTCCGCCGGCAACTACGACTACATGAGGCAGCGCGTCACGCGCCTCGAGCACCTGGCGGCGGCTTCGTACGTGAGTTTCAACCTCACAGACGAGAGCACGCCGGAGCGGGTGCTCGGCATGCGCGTGACGTGGAACTACTTGCCGGTGTTCGGTATCCAGCCACTGCTCGGGCGCACGTTTTCACCCGACGAGGATCGGCCCGGACACGACCGGGTGGTCGTGCTGAGCCATCGCCTGTGGCAGCGGCGCTTCGGCGCAGACCGTTCCATTCCCGGCCGGACCGTGCACCTGAACGGACAGCCACACGACGTCGTCGGCGTGATGCCGCCGTCGCTCGACGAGATCGCCGGGAACGAGCAGCTCTGGGTGCCTGCGGCGTTCACGGCCGAGCGGCTCGCCACGCACGACGAGCATTACCTCGAGCTGTTCGGACTGCGGCGGGCGGACGCGACGCTGGCGCAGGTCAACGAGGAATTGGCGCGGCTGGCCGAAGGCCTGCGCCGCGACCACGCCGAGTTCAACCTGGAGCGCGGCGCCGGAGCGCGTGTCTACGGCGAATTCCACACCGCATCCTTTCGCACGCGGACGGCGATCCTGCTCGCGGCGGTGGTGGCCGTGCTGCTCATCGCCTGCGGGAACGTAGCCAACCTGCTGCTCGCGAGCCTGGCCTCACGGTCCCGCGAGCTCGCCGTCCGCGCCGCAATCGGCGCCGGCCGGAGACGCATCGTCCGACAGGTGATCACCGAGAGCCTCGTGCTGGCGTTCCTCGGCGGCTTCGCGGGCGTGGCGGCCGCGTACTGGACGCTTCCGCTCCTGATCCGGAACGCCCCGGCACTTCCGCGGCTGGAGACTGCAGCGCTGAACACGCCAGTGCTCGCCGTCGCCGTGGCGCTGGTCGCAGCCTCGGCGGTCCTCGTGGGGCTCCTTCCCGCCTGGCTCGCAACACGCCGCCGCGATCTGCGTCATGAGCTGGGGGACGGCAGGGACGGGTCGGGCGGCAACGTGCGGACGTGGCTGCGCCAGGCGCTCGTCGGAGCGCAGGCCGCGCTGGCGCTGGTGGTCCTGGCGGGCGCGGCCCTGCTCGTGCGCAGCGCCATCAACATGCAGCAGGTGCCGCTCGGGTTCGACCTGTCGGGCGCGCTGGTCGCACGGGTCGGCTTCATCGGGGAACGGTACCGCGAGACCGACGGGGTGAAGGCCGGCTTCCGCCAGCTCCTGGAGTATCTGCAGACATCGCCCGGGATCGGTCAGGTGGCGCTCGATTCGCAGCCGCCGCTCGTCGCCGGCGGCGGATACAACGGTCTGATACCGGAAGGCCGGCCGATCTCGATGGAAAGCGTCATCGACAGCCGCTCGCACTTCATCACGCCCGACTACTTCCGCGTGCTCGGCATCGCTCTGAAGGCCGGGCGTTTCTTCACACCCGACGATGTGCGCGCGGCGCCGCTCGTGATGATCGTGAACGAGGCGCTCGCGCGACGCGCGTTCGGCGGCGACAGTCCGATCGGCAGGCGGATGGCGTGCTGCGAGGGCGGTTCGGACAGCCCGGTCTGGAAGACGATCGTGGGGGTGGTCGGCGACGTGCGCTCGAGCGGACCCGGCTTCGAGCCGCGGCCCGAGTTCTACCTGCCGCTCGCGCAGGTGCCCGATGTGGCCTGGTCTTGGATCCAGAACACGCTGACGATCGTCGCGCGCCCGCGCTTCGGCGAACCGGATGCCATGGCTCCTGCCATCCGCGACGCGGTCCACCGGGTCGATCCCGGCATGCCCGTGTTCGGCATCGGGACGTTCGACGAGGGCCTGCGCCTCATCCTGCGGGAGCGACGCTTCAACACGATGCTGCTGTCTCTGCTCGGACTGACCGGTCTGGTGCTCGCGGCGCTCGGCATCTACAGTGTGCTGGGCTGGCTCGTCGCGCAGCGCCGGCGCGAGATTGGCGTGCGGATGGCGCTTGGGGCGACCGCGTCACGCGTCGCACGGCAAGTTGCGCTGGACGGCCTCAGGCCGGTCGCTCTCGGTCTCGCGGCCGGGCAGGCGGGAGCCTTCGCGGCGATGCGTCTCATCGAGGCGCAGCTGTTCCGAGTAAGCGCGCGCGATCCGGTGACGCTCGGCGCCGCCGCGCTGCTGATGGTCACGATCGCGTGCGCCGCCGCGATGATCCCCGCCTGGCGGGCCGCCTGCACCGATCCCGCCTCAGCGCTGCGCGACTAGCCGCTTCTCAATGCCCAACTCCCAACTTCCAACTCCCAAAGGCACGCATTTCGAGCGATGGGTTCTCTGGAGCTGGACGTTCGAGAGGAAGGAAAACGCCCGACGGGGCCACTACTTGCGGGAGCCGTGGTTCCCAAGCCGGTCTCAGCACCCTCAGGCCCGAGAAACGGCTTGACGCTGTAACTCCTCGACGTACTCCCTGGCCTCTTTGAGCCCCGCGCCGGTAGCGGCCCGGTATTCCTTGATGGCTTCGATTTTCTTGCCGCGGCGCAGAGCGTCGACAACGCGCGGCGGAGAATCCGCATAGGGATCGAACCGGATCCCCTGGTGTTTCAGCAGCGCATCGAGCTTGGCCTCCAGTCGAAACAGAGCGGCCGAGGACGGGGCTTCCGAGCCTCTCCGCACCATCAACGCGCCAGCAATCAGCCAGGCGACGACCAGTCCGAGCAGGAACGACTCATTCATGGTTGAAGGACTCTCCTCGTCCACCTAGTCACCGACCGGGGCGATCGCGCCAGCCAGAATCGGTCCCGCACTCGGCAGTGCGGTGCGTCCGTCAGCATTCTCGCAGGACCCACCGCGGCGCGATCAGCTTGTCATCGAGGACAGCCGCCAGATCTCACGGAACAGCGTCGCATTGGATCCCGTGCCCACGGAAAGCAGCACGTCAATCGTGTCCTCGATCTGTCCGTTCACCGTGAACGGCACGAGCCGCTCGCCTTCGAGCTGCCATCGCAGCTTCACTGCGCCGCCGAGCGAATCCCCAGGCCGCTCGACGTGGCCCTCCAGGATGAACAGACCGCTCGAGTCCAAGGCGCCTATGAAGCTGCCTGTGGCAGGCGGCGTGAAGACCTCGACGGTCGCCCTCAGGTTGTCGTACAGGTCGGCCGTGGCGCTCTGCGACACCTGAAGAACGAGCGGCGCCGCCATGCCGCGCCTGCCCTGACAGGGGCCTGGTGAGGATTCTACCGGCTGCCAGCAGTCGAGGACGGTGATCGTCCCGCGCCAGGTGCCAGCGACGCTGGTAACGACGTGCACCGTCGCGCTGCCTGCAACGTCGCGATAGCCGGCCCGGATGATCGCCTGGCCGAGCCGCCGGCCGGTGACGACGCCATTGCTCGCGATCGAGATCGCGTCCCCATCCGCCGTCCAGGTGGCCTGCACCTCTCGGAGCTGTCCGTCGGCTGCTTGCCAGGCCGTCAGCCTGCCCTGTGCGCCCACCATCAGGAGCGTCGTGCCGCGGATCTCCAGCTCCTGCACGCCGGACGGCTGCGTCGGCGGGGACGGGATGCCACACGACGCGGCCGCACACACCACCGCAGCCACCACCGATCGACGCGGCGTAAGGAGGGTCATGTCTCTGCTCTCGTCGGAGGGCCGGCATTACACCCGTGGCGGCAGGATGACGATTCTGGGGCCCCGGCATTCCGTTCCGCCGCCTGGAAAGGCTGTCGTGCAAGGCCACTGCCGTTGGCTGCCGGCGGCTGGCCGCAAAACGACCTGTCAGTCAAACTGTGGGAATCCCTGTTGACCGGACGCGTATAATCCAACGCTGCTGAGAGGACCAGGTAATCCCAATGTCCGAGTCGAAGCTGACCATCGTCGAAGAGCCTGTTGGCGACGTGACCGTGCTGGTCCTTGCGGGCCAGATTCTGCTCGACGATGGCGACCTGGCGTTCCGGCGCCGGATCCACGAGCTGATCGACCGGGGGCGGGTGAATGTCGTGATCGATCTCGGCGAGGTTACCTACATCGACAGTTCCGGCGTGGGCATGATCGCAGCGAAGCTGAAGACCATCCGGGAGAGCGGCGGCGACATGAAGCTCGTTCACGTCACGAGCCGGAGCCAGCGCCTGTTCGGCATGATGAAGCTGCTGACGACCTTCGAGACGTTCGAGGACCGGGACGCCGCCGTCCGCAGCTTCGACTGGCGCAGCCGCTGATCGACCCGGGCGGTTTGCGGGTTCGCGGTTCGCAGTTCGCGGTCCGGGCGATGGGCAATGGGTGCGAACCGCGAACCCGCGAACTGCGAACCACGAACTGCGAACCGCGGGCCCGCTTGACGCCCAGCGCCCGCCCCACGTATCGTGTGCGCCCGAGACACTCACTGGAGGATGGTCATGAACAGGCTTCGGCTCCCGCGCGCCTGGCTGCTGCCGGCATATCTGGCCTTCGTCGCGGCAACGCTGGCGGGTCAGGCGCCCACCGCGCCTCCGCCTGGCGCCGACCCGCTCGTGGGGACGCTCGGCTGGCGCAACATCGGCAACGCCAACCTGATCGGGCGCATCTCCGCGATCGACGCGCTCGAGAGCGACTTCGCGCACGTCGTCGTCGGGTCGGCGTCGGGCGGGGTGTTCAAGTCCACGAACGCGGGTGTCACGTGGATCCCGATCTTCGACTACTACGGGGCCGCCTCCATCGGCGATGTCGCCATCTTCCAGAAGGACCCCAACATCATCTGGGTCGGCACGGGCGAAGAGTGCGGCCGCAACTCGGCGGCATGGGGCGACGGGATCTACAAGTCGACCGACGGCGGCAAGACCTTCACCAACATGGGTCTCAAAGACACGCACAACATCGGCTCCGTCGTCGTCCACCCGACCGATCCGAACATCGTCTACGTGGCGGCGATCGGGAGCATCTACGGCTCGATCGGCGACCGCGGGTTCTTCAAGACCACCGACGGCGGGAAGACCTGGACCAAGCTGTCGAACAACCTGCCGGATGACGGCGTCACGGGCGCGATAGAGGCGCGGATGGATCCGGGCAATCCCAACACGCTCTACGTCGCCTTCTGGCAGCGGACGCGCACGGCGTGGAAGCTCGACAGCGGAGGTCCGAACGGGGGCATCTGGAAGACGACAGACGGCGGGAAGACGTTCAGGAAACTGACCAAGGGCCTGCCGGCCGGACCGACGGGCAAGATCGGACTCGCGGTCTCGCGCAGCAACCCGAAGGTCGTGATGGCGCACGTGGAGCACGGCTTCCAGCCGGATCCGGATTCACCGGACTTCGCCGACATGACGAAGCTCGGCGCCGGCATCTACCGTTCGGAGGATGGCGGCGACACGTGGACGTTCATGAACCGGTACAACCGCCGGCCGTTCTATTACAACCACGTCGCGATCAGCCCCCTTAACGACAAGGAGACGTTCCACTACAACATCAACTTCAACCGATCGAAGGACGGGGGGAAGACGCTCGAGAACGCGAACGGCGGCACCGGCGGGCACTGCTGGCACGCCCTCTGGCTCGATCCGCACAACAGGAACCGCTTCTGGGTGGGAAGCGACGGCGGTCTCAACCTGACGCTCGACGACGGTCAGAGCTACTTCCGGTTCGAGAACCTGAACGTCACGCAGTACTACGACGTGGATGCCGACATGCGGGATCCGTACTGGGTCTGCGGCGGCCTCCAGGATGCTGGCAGCTCGTGCGGCCCTTCCCGGACGCGCGCGGGCGCCATCTACACGAGCGACTGGATGAACCTGACCGGAGGCGACGGCTACTACGCCGCGATGGACCCCACCGACTGGCGCACCGTGTACACGGAGTCGCAGCCCGGGACCAGCGGCGGGAACGTCACCCGCACCGACGTCTACACGCGGCAGGGCCGGAGCATCCGCCCGCGGAAGGGCGTCAACATCGTCAACTACGACGACTACATCACGCCCGAGATCGAGCAGCGCCAGAAGGAGCTGAACTGGGGCGAGGCGCCTCCCCCACCGCCGCCGGGCCAGCGGGGCGCGCAGTTCGGCGGGCGCGGGGGCGGGCGCGGGGGGGGCGGCCGCGGCGGCGGGCGCGGCGCGACGATGGGGGCATTCCGGTGGAACTGGAGCACCCCGTTCATGCTGTCGGCGTTCAACCCGCGTACGCTCTACCTGGGCTCGAATCATCTCTTCAGGAGCACCGACCGCGGGGATACATGGCGCATCGTCAGCCCGGATCTGACCAAGAACATCCCGGAACGCGTACTGCGCAAGTCGGGCGGGCTGACGCCTGACGAGGACCCCGGCGGCGGCGCCGAGTTCTACGGCACGATCGTGTCGCTCGCGGAATCACCGCTGGAACAGGGCGTGCTGTGGGCCGGGACGGACGATGGGAACGTGCAGGTGTCGCGGAACGACGGCGCAACGTGGACCGAAGTCGGGAAGGGTCTGCCCGATCTGCCGTCGCACGATCTCTACATCAGCAAGATCGAGGCGTCGCATCACGCGAAGGGCACGGCGTACGTGTCGGTTGACGGCCACGAGGCGGCGCACTTCAAACCCTGGGTCTTCAAGACGACCGACTACGGCAGGAGCTGGACGAACATCAGCGGCAATCTGCCCGACGGCCACCCGGTGTACGTGGTCCGGGAAGATCTGAAGAATCCCAACCTGCTCTTCGTCGGAACGGAGTTCGCCGTCTTCTACACGCTGGACGGCGGGAAGAAGTGGTCGAAGCTGAACAACAACATGCCGACCGTCGCGGTGCACGACCTGATGGTCCATCCACGCGACAACGACCTGATCGCGGCGACGCACGGCCGCGGGTTCTGGATCCTCGACGACATCACGCCGCTCCAGCAGATGACGGAGCAGGTCCTGACGGCGGAGGCGCACCTCTTCGAGAGCCGGGTCGCCACCCAGTGGCTCCGGATCCAGCCGCATGGAACGGGCGGGTCGCTCGGCTTCCGGGGCGAGAATCCGACCAACGACGCCGTGATCAACTACTACCTGGGCAGCGGCGTGAGCGGGAAGGTCACGTTCGAGATCGCCGACGTTGCCGGCGAGAAACGTACGCTGACGGTCGACGCCAGGCCAGGCGTGCACCGCCTCGAGTGGGACATGCGGTACGATCCGACGCCGGAACAGATCGAGCAGTTCAAGCAGTTCCAGGCGGCGGGCGGCGGGCGGCGCGGCGGAGGTGGAGGGGGCCGTGGCCGGGGCCGCGGGCCGCAAGGCCCGCAGGGCGAGCCGGCAGGGCCCGGCCAATACCGCGTCACGATGATGGCCAACGGCAAGACGTACACGTCGACGCTCGTGGTGCGCGCCGATCCGATGCTGATGGAGAGGTGAAGTTGTGAGTTTTGAGTTGTGAGCGTGTGAAAAAGTGCGTCAACTCCCAACTCCCAACATCCAAGGCACCTGACTCCGTGGTTGATCGCTCGACCTGATGCGTCTCGCGTTGCCAAGCGCCGTAAAGTACTCTTCAGGTTCCAGAAAGAGCAGTCAACCTGATCTCCTTGGGCGTTGGGAGTTGGAGATTGGGAGTTGACTCAGAACTCATCAGACAGCCGCCGCAGCCCCGTGCCGTCGGCGTTGACGATGTAGATTGCGCGTTCGGCGCTCTCCATGCCCCCGGGCAGGTGCACGAAGGCTATGCGTGAGCCGTCCGGCGACCACCTGGGATCGATGGCGTCTCCCCGGTCCATCGCGAGCAGCCTGGTCTGGTTCGAGCCATCCGCGTTCATCACGAACAGCCCGGTGCGGCCGTGCCGCCAGCTCATGAACGCGAGCTTCGATCCGTCCGGGGACCAGGTCGGGTACATTCCGTTCTCCGGATCGGTCGTCAGACGCTTCAGGTCCGAGCCGTCGCTCGACGCGACGTGCACGTCGCGGCCGACGTGGAACGCGAGCATCGAGCCGTCGTGCGACCACACCGGGAACCAGCTCGATCCGGTCGTTGTTCGCCGCGTCACGTTGGAACCATCGGCATTCATCACGTACACGTCGAACCCGCCGTCGCGATCCGACATGAAGGCAATCTGCTTCCCGTCGGGCGACCACGACGCGGAGACGTCGCGCGCCGGGTGGTTCGTCAGGCGCCGGACGTTGGTGCCGTCCGGGTCCATCGCGTAGATCTCGAAGTTCCCGTCGCGGTCCGAGTCGAACGTGATCGTCCCGCCGTCGGGCGCCCAGGCCGGGTAGCCTTCGTCGGCCGATGTGCGGGTCAGCCGGGTCTGCCCGCTCCCGTCCGCGTTCATCACGTAGATCTCCCCGTTGCCGTCTCGCTCGGAATAGAAGACGAGCCTGGAGCCGTCCGGGGACCAGGTGGGTGAACCGTCGCGGGCAACCGAGGAGCGTGACGAGTACCACCACCCGATCAACCCGACGGCAGCACCGGCGAGCAGACCAGTGAGCAGGCGCCGCGTGCGCCGCCGGGGCGGCGGTTCGTGACGACTGCGCCCAGCCGGTTGTTTCTTCCGGGAGCTTTGACGGCCCATGAGCGCTCAAGCTATCAGGTGTCGTGGTGCTTGTCAGGTGTGAGTTGTGAGAGTCTGTGTATGAATCGCCGACCGCCGGAAACTTGCAGCGGCGAGCGAGCGTGCAAGGGGGGTCCGGGGGACGAAGTCCTCCGGTGAGACTTGACGACCGGCCCGGGTTCCCGTATTCATTCCGGTACAATCTTGCCGCTCGAGAGGCTCCAGATGGAACAGAACGAACTTCCACCAGATATCGGGCATCCCCGCGGCACGCTCGTCATCGTGGCCGTGATGGGCATCCTGTTCGCGCTGGGATGGCTCGGCACGTATCTGTACGTCTTTCTCGAGCGTGGCGCTCCGCACCCGTGAGCCCGCGGGAGCAGATACATGCACGTCGACCTCTACGAGCGGATCTGGATGTGGGCGGCCGCGGTCCTGCTCGCGGTGTTCCTCGGCGCGATTTTCATCACGGCGGGCGCTCAGGCCATCCACCCGCCCAGCCACGTGGAGACGGTGGACCCCACCGCGATCGCGACGCACCCCGAATTCGGTGATCCGGTCGTCACGACGCGTCCTGATGGAAGCGTGGTCGTGCCGGTCGTCGCGCTCATGTTCGGCTTCAGCCCGGACCCGATCGAGGTGCCGGCGAACGTGCCGGTGACGTTCCGGATCACCAGCGCCGACGTGATCCACGGCTTCGGGGTCGTCGGAACCAACGCCAACGCGATGGCGATCCCCGGCTACGTGAGCCAGTTCACGGTGACGTTCACGAAGCCCGGCGAGTACCCCATCGCGTGCAACGAGTACTGCGGCCTGCTCCACCACGCCATGGTGGGCAAGCTGATCGTCAGGTAGGGGCCGTATGACCAACCGGCACGCGCTCGCGCTCACGCACATCGCGGTGGCCATCGCGGCCTTCGGGGTCGCCTCGGCCCTGGGCATGCTCCAGGGGTTGTCGGTGGCCGACGTCGAGTTCCCGCAGCGGAGCGAATCCCTCTACTACCTCTCGGTGACGGCGCACGGCGTCCTGATGGCGCTGGTCTTCACGACCTTCTTCATCATGGGGCTCGGCTACGTGTTCTCCGAGGAGAGCCTCGGCCGCATCGTGGGACGCCCGGTCGCGTGGATCGCCTTCTGGATCGCGGCCGTGGGATCCGTGATGGCGGCGCTCACGATCCTGCGGGGGCAGAGCACCGTCCTCTACACGTTCTACCCGCCGATGCAGGCGCACCCGCTCTTCTACATCGGCGCCACGCTCCTCATCGTCGGGTCGTGGATCTGGGGCGGGGTGATCATCGCGAGCTA
>DATIEW010000900.1:0-2019 GCA_035455585.1 Vicinamibacterales bacterium
ATCTCCCGCAGTATGCGGTCCCAGCCGCGCGTCTGGATCACGACGTCGTCGTTGCACAGGACCACGACCTCGCCGCGGGATTTCTCGAGACACGCCGTGTTGTAGCTCCCCATGGACGCCCGGGGCCCGATTATAGTCGGCACGTCGAGCCCCTCCACGGTGAGACCGTGGCTCGACGGATCATCCTCGTCGGCGTAGATGACGACCTCCACGAGGTCGGGCCGCTCGCTGCGGGCGAGGACGCTCTCGAGAAACCGCTGGAGCAGTTCGGGGCGCTCGCGCGAGGGGACCAGCAGCGAGATGCGGGCGCCCGCGGCCGCATCCGCCCGCCCGTGCCCCGCCATACGCTCCCGGTAACGCGTGGCAACCTCCGCCGCCGGTCCAGCGTCCACCACGCTGCCGAAGTCGAGGCAGATGGCGTCGTCGCAGATCGCGGCGATCTCCTCCATGTCGTGTGATACCAGGACGAGCGTGCCGCCGCGCTCCTTGAACTCGCGCAGCGCGTCCAGGCACTTTTTCTGGAACCGCGCGTCCCCCACCGCGAGCAGCTCGTCGATCAGCAGGACCTCGACGGGAGAATGAATGATGACCGAGAAGCGCAACCGCGCGATCATCCCCGCGGAATAGCGGCGCAGCGGCCGGTCGAGACTGCCCTCCATTTCCGAGAACCGGGCGATGCGGTCGAAGCGGTCCCGGATGTCCTTCAACGGCATGCCGAGGGCGGCGCCGTAGAGGAAGATGTTCTCGCGGCCGGTAAGATGGCCCTGGAACCCGGCACCCAGCTCGAGCAGGGAGCCGACCCGTCCGCCGACGCGCACCCGTCCCCGGTCGGCGCGGATGGAGCCGAGCAGTATGGCGAGGAGCGTGGTCTTGCCGCCGCCGTGCGGCCCGATGACGCCGAGCGCGCGCCCGCGGAAGACGCCGAAGTTCACGCTGGCGAGCGCCCACCGTCGCGCGAAGCGCGTGTCGCGCGGCGCGCCGCCCAGCATCAGTTCCTTGAGGCCGGACTGCCGGCGCGTGCGATACGACTTCCAGAGATCGTCGCAGGTGACCGCCTGGGTCATAGCACTTCGCCGACGCGGGGCCCGAGCCTGCGGTAGAGCAGAAAGGCAATCGCGCCCGCCGCGAGGGCGAACGCGGCGGCGTACGCCATGCTGCCCGGGGCAAGGGCGTCCTCGAGCAGCACCGACCGCCACGAAGCCATCAGTGCGTGGAACGGGTTCAGCTCGAAGTAGCGGACGAGCGAATCCGGCACCATCGAGATCGGATAGACCATCGGCGTGACGAAGAACAGCAGGAGAAATCCGATGCCGAGCAGGTAGTCGACGTCGCGCACGAACGCGTTGACCAGCGCGCAGATAAGCGCCAGCGGATAGGCGAACGCGACCTGCAGGGCCATCATCAGCGGAACCTGCCACAGCCACGCCACGGCGGGCGGGTGGTCGCCCGGCAGGATCACCCACGCGATGACGAGCGGCAGCGCCAGGACGAAGTGCATCATTTCCGCCATGACGTTGCTCATGGGCAGAATCGCGTGGGCGACGCCGATCTCCCGGACCAGGGGCGCGTTGGCGACGAAGCTGCGGGCGGCGGCGATGACGCTCGCGTTCAGCCACACCCAAGGAAACAACCCCGCGATCAGGTACACCGAGTAGTTGGTGATGTCCACGCGCATGATGATCTTGAACGCGATCCAGAACACGAACGCGATCGCGAAGGTGGTCCCGACCGACCAGACGTAGCCGAGCAGGCGGCCCTTGTAGCGCGCCTTGAGCTCCGTGCGGGCGAGCAGATAGAGGAACTCGAAAAGTTGCATCCAACCGCGCTCGATCTGGGTCATGCCCGTTTCTCCTGGTCGCCTTCGGCGCGGGTGCACCCCTCCTTCACCGCGGCCCGCGGCCGTCCCAGGCGCTGGATCGTCTGGGCCAGAAACCGGTGGCCCCTGCCCGCGAAGCGCTGGGCGCGGAATCCCAGCGAGCGCAGAACGTGGTGCGCGAAGCCGCCCGCCCACAGGTAAAG
>DATIEW010000901.1:0-6543 GCA_035455585.1 Vicinamibacterales bacterium
CGGAACATCAGCGAGTTCCAGCTCGAGTATCAGCTCGCCGACTTCATGCGACTCCAGGCGTCGGGTTCACCCGAGACGGCCGGGTCGGCCAACCGCCTCGGCCAGCGCCGCATCGAACGCGCGGGGATCGACCTGATCTTCTTCTTCAGTTATTGAGCGGTGAAGTTGTGAGTTATTGAGTCATGAGTTTGAGGCCTCGACTGGATCACCGCCGCAGTGATATGGAGTCGGCGGTGAACCAGCCAGTTTCGTACTCGAAGACCACGACCCTCACGTAGGAGGGTTCGCCCGTGACGTCGAGGGTCAACGAGGCTTCCAGCCACTCGCGCTTCGTACCGCGTGTGCGGCCGAGATCGGCTGCAGTGAATTCGAAGGGCACGGTCTCGATTCTCTCCGCCAGCGGCTCTCCATTGGCGTCGTCGACAACAACGGCGAGGTCCACGTCGCCGACATGCATGTCGCCCCGCCTGGAGAACATGACGCGCGACACATCGAAGGACGCAGCGACTTTGACCTGGCTCTCTCCCGGGGCCGTGGAAATGACCCTGTAGCCTACTAGAACCTATCGAGGCCAGAGCTGCGGCTGGCGAGGGCTGCAATGGACGCCGACGCTACGGCGCCCAGGCGGCGCGCGGAGGATACCGCCTTCAGACGGTAGTTTCTTCAATCGGGTCGACGCGAACTCAAGGGTCACAACTCATAACTCACAACTGACATCAATGTCGCCCCAGCAGAGCGACCTCGACGCGGGCGTCGTTGAAGCACGCGCCGCCGCCGAGGTCGGTCAGCGAGTCTGGCACGAGCGCGTTGGATGTCGAGCCGTTGTACGTGCTCTTCCGCCAGAGCCCCTTCGAGAGCGCCACGGTGCCGGGGCGGATCTCCGCCGAGACGGTCACCGGACAGTGCACTTCGCCGAGCGCGTTGAAGACGCGCACCGGATCGTTCTGGGCGAGCCCGCGGGCGGCGGCGTCCTGCGGGTTCATCTGCAGCGTGCCGGCGCGCGTGCGAAGCTCGCCGCAGGTCGACGACACCGTTTTCGCGCTGGCCGGCGAGATGAGCGCCAGCGGGTACTGGTCGCTGGCAGGATCCGGCTGGTAGGCGTACAGCCCGAGCGGCGCTTCCGCATCGAGCGCGTCCGGGAAGAGGTCGGTCCTGCGGTCTCTCGTCAGAGGGAACACGTCGACGAACTGTACCGGTGCGCCGTCGAACGGCGGCGCCGCCACGCCACGCTCCAGCAGTTCGGCGCCGATCGAGCCCGGCAGCCGTCCCGCGATGCGCAGCAGCGTGTCCGTGTCGTCCTCGGCGCCGGCAATACCCAGCCTGCCGGCCAGCTCGGAGAAGACCGCGGGGTTCGACCGCGCTTCGCCCACCGGTTCGATCACCGGGCGGACGAGCTGCAGGCTGATCGGTCCGTAGCCCTTCGCGATGTCGTAGTTTTCGAGGAACGTGGTGGCGGGAAGCACGACGTCGGCGACGCGCGCCGTATCGGTGAACACCTGCTCGAAGACGACCGTGAAGAGATCGTCGCGGCGGAGCCCCTCGAGCACGCGGTTCTGATCCGGCATGGTCGCAAGCGGGTTGCAGTTGTAGACGAACAGCATCTGGATCGGCGGGTCGGAGTACTCGAGCAGCGCGCGGCCCAGATGGTTCATGTTCACCAGGCGCGTCGCCGGCTCGGGCGTGTCGTCCATCCACGACGCCGCCTTGATCCCCCAGGCGGCGGAGTTGCTCATGGAGAAGCCGCCGCCACGCACGCCGAACTTTCCGGCGACGGCCGGCAGCGCGAGAATCGCCGCCGCCGCGCTGCCGCCGTTGCGGTTGCGCTCCACGCCCCAGCCGCAGCGCACGAGCGCCGGTGTGGTGGCCGCGTACATTTCGGCGAGCCGCCGCAGATCCACCGCGTCAACGCCGGCCAGATCGGCAGCTCGGTCGATCGTCCACACCGCCGCGCGCTGGCGGAATCGCTCGACGCCACGCGCGTGTGCGGCCAGGAAGCCTTCGTCCGCCAGCCGGTTCTCGAAGAGGAAGTTGTGGATCGCCAGCGCGATTGGCAGGTCCGTGCCTGGGCGCGGTGCCAGGTGCAGGTCGGCCTGGCGCGCCAGCGGCGTCGCGCGCGGATCGACGACGACCAGCTTCGCGCCTGCCTGCCGCGCCTCCCTGACATATGGGATCAGGTGAATGCCTGAGGCCGACGGGTTGACGCCCCACAGGATGATCAGGCGCGCGTGGACGTAGTCGCGATACGTGACGCCTGGCATCTTGCCGTACAAGGCCTGGTTGGCGGCGCCCGTCGGAGCCGCGCAGACGGTCCGCGCCAGACGCGATGTTCCGAAGCCCCGGAAGAGCGTCGCGTCGTTGGTGTCCTGCGTCAGGAGACCGTTCGACCCGCCGTAGTAGAAGGGCAGGATGGCCTCGGCGCCCCACCTGTTTCGGATCTCGAGCATCCTCTCCGCAACGCGGTCGAGCGCTTCCTCCCAGCTCACCCGTGCGAAAACGCCCTGACCCTTCGGGCCCTGGCGGATCGCGGGGTAGAGAAGCCGATCCTCGCCGTAGACGCGGTCCGTGAACCGCCGTACCTTGGCGCAGATGAACTCTCGCGTCGCCGGGTTCGCGTCCCCCCCGTCGATCTTCACGATCCGTCCGCTCTCGACCGTAACCTGAACCGTGCAGGAGTCAGGACAGTCGAGCGGGCAGGCGGTCTGTATGGTGGAACGACCCCAGTGATCGGGTTGGAGGCGGCGCGCCATGTGTCGATTATGTCACTGAGGTTCGAACAGGAGATCAGGAGTTCACGAGAATCAGAACAGGAGAACAGGAGATCAGGAGAATACGACAGGAGTTCAGGAGATTCGGACGCAGGGTGTTCGGACAACGAACGCAGGATTGCCCGGGCGAACACACCGCCCCGGTCGCGCGGCGCCACCGGGGGCGAGTGCCGGGGACACCTGGGCCCCCTTCGTGCGTGCTTTGCTGGCTCCATTCCTCCGTGTGAACCTCCCTTCTCTCCGTCCTCTCCGCCCCCTCGACGCCGCATGACGAGACTGCCCCATTGTCGATGTCGGCCGGGCGGTCCACTCCAGGGCCTTCAAGCGTTTCTCCTGACCTCCTGACCTCCTGTTTTTCCTCTTGATCTCCTGATCTCCTGTTCTTGTGCAGACAAGCTCGGCACTCTGCCCGGGTGGTCTGTTACACTGGGCGCGCCACGGCGCACGATGACGGACCCGATGGCAGGAGGTACGCATGGCTAGTCTCGGTGAACGGATGGTCGGCGCGATCAGGGCGGATGTCGCGACGTTCGAGGAGATTGAGCGGGACCCCACTGCACTCGGACAGGCGGTCACCGTCATCGTCCTCGCGGGCGTCGCGTCGCTCATCGGCAACATCTTCCGGAATGGCCTCACGATGGGCGTCATGTTCCTGCTCGCGACGCTGATTGGCTACGCCATCTGGACCGTCCTGGTCGTCGTGATTGGTACAAAGCTGATGCCGGAACCGTCGACCAAAGCGGGCTTCCAGGAGGGCTTCCGGGTCATCGGGTTCGCCGCGTCGCCTGGCGTCTTCAACGTGCTGGCGATCATCCCATTCCTGGGTCCCGTCATCTCGTTCTTCATCAGCATCTGGATGCTGGTGGTCATGGTCATCGCGGTCAGATCGGTGCTGGACTACACGAGCACCGGTCGCGCGATCGTCGTGTGCCTGATCGGCATGGTGGTCTACTGGATCATCAACTTCGCGATCCTCATGCCGCTGCTCGTCGGCAGGGCCATTCTGTACGGGTAGCCAACCGTCGTTGTTCGCGGTTCGCGTTTCGCGGTTCGTAGGCCGCGAATCTGCGTGAGCTGCCAGGCTGCGGAAGACCGCAGCCTGAAGGGATAAGGCATAAGGCACAAGGAAGAAGGCCAAGAGCCGGCGGGCCAGCGAGGGCACTGCTACGGAGGAGATCCTCCGGTGGAACCGCCTGCGTGTCCTGGTGTCCAAATCGGGAGAGCGGCCGCCATGGCGGACGCCGGGCGCGCGTCCGGCGATCCACGTTTGGAGGAGTCTCCCGATGGCACAGGATCTCCTGCGCGACGTCTTTCGTACGGGTGACGCGGACGGCCGTACGCGTCGTCGTCTTTCCCTCCTCCCGCTGTCGATTGCGGCGCACGCCGCCGCGGTGGCCGCGCTCGTGATCGTGCCGCTGGCCGCCGAAGTGGAGCTGCCGGTTCCATGGCCGCTCGCGCGCGACGTGGTGCAGATGATGCCGACCGTCGTGCCTCCTATGCCGGCCCCGCCACGCCCGGCCGCGACGGCGCCGCCCCGTGTGTCACGCGACGCGGCACCGATTGAGCCGCCGCCTTCGATCGAGCCCGAAACGCCGGCCGAGCCGGACCCCGGTCCGCCAGGGCCGCCCGTCGAGGGCGCGATCCCATTGGGGTCCGGAGCGCCGTCCGGATCGCTCTTCGGCCGAGCGGCCGCCTTGCCGGCATTGCCCGCACCGGCGATCAGGCAACCGATCCCGGTTGGGGGCGATATCCGGACCCCACGGAAAATCTCTGGTGCCGCGCCGGAGTACCCGGCGGTCGCCCGCCAGGCCCGGGTGGAGGGACGAGTTGTCCTCCAGGCGGTTCTCGATGAGCGCGGCCGTGTCGAGCGGATTCGCGTGTTGAGCTCGGTCCCTCTGCTCGACGAAGCGGCCATGAAGGCCGTGCGGAGCTGGCGGTATACCCCGACGCTGCTGAACGGCGTGCCCGTTCCTGTCCTGATGACGATCACCGTCCAGTTCACCCTTCGCGAATGAGGATCAGGTTTCATCCTCTCGTCGCCGTGGTCTTTGCCGGCTTGCTTCTCGCGGGCCGCCAGGACGTCGATCCGGCTCTCCGCGCGGCGGTCGAGCGCTTCTTCGAGACGCAGGTTGCCGAGGATGTCGAGGGCTATCTCGCGCTCTGGAGCGCCGGCGCGCAGCGGCCGCCGGCCGACATGCTGCAGTACGTCTTCGAGGGCGGCGACGACACATTCTCGGACATCACGATCGTCAGGGTCGCACCGCAGGGCGACCGTGTCCGCGTCCGCGTTTCCGCTACACGCGAGCGGGTGATGCCGTCCCGTCTCCCCGGTGGGAAACCGATAGTCCGCCGGTCGAAGATGCTCATCGGTTTGACCTACGTGCGCGAGAACGGGGAATGGAAGCTCCTGCGAGAGGGACCCGCGTTCGAAGATCTGGCCGCGGCGCTCATTGAGGCGAAGACCGCCGAAGAGCGCGAGGCCCTGCTCACCGCCGAGCCCGAGCTGCTCACCGACAGCCTGATCCACGCGATCTCGGGACAGGCCGGGCAGGCAGCACAGCTGAGTCAGTACGCCGCCGCCGGGCAAGGCTACGAGCTGATGCTCGAGGTCGCGCGCCGCGTGGGCAATCGCAGGCTCGAGGGTGAGGCGCTTCAGAACCTCGGCAACGCGCGCTACTTTCAGCGGGACTTCGGCGGCGCGCTCGCCGCCTACGAGCAGCGCCTGGCCCTCGAGCGGGAGCGCGCCGACGATCAGGCCGTGGCAGCCGCCCTGGGAGGGATTGCGACGATTCGCTACTCGCTTGCCGAGTACACCCCGGCGCTCTCCGCGTACCGAGAGGCGCTCGCGCTGCACGAGCGGCTCGAAGACGAATCGGGGGCGGCCGCCACGCTCATCAGCACGGGCAACGTGCTCTACGTCCAGGGGGACTACGACGCCGCCGTTACGGACTACGCACGCAGCCGTGACCTCCATCGCAAGCTTCTCGATACGGCCGGCGAGGCGGACGCGCTGAGGGGACTCGGCCGCGTGTTCATGGCGCGCGGCGACTACGCCGGCGCGCTCGAGGCGTTCACGGGCGTGCTCGCGGAGGCCAGGGCCCGCGGCAATCGTGCGGCGCAGGGGCAGGCCGCGCTGAGCCTGGGCGAGGCCCACCTGCGGCTCGGCAACCTGGTGGTCGCGCGCACGACGTTCGAGGAGAGCCGGGAGCACTTCGAAGCGGAGAAGGATGCGGCCAACGCCGGACGCGCCTGGCAGGCGATCGCGCTCGCCGAGCTGATGGCCGGCCGCTTCCAGGAAGCCGAGCACGGCTACCGGTCGAGCGGTTCGAGCTGCGCTGGCGCCGGCGACCAGGCGTGCGTCGCAAGCTCCCTTGTGGGACTCGCCTTTGCCCAGGCAGCCCAGGAGAAGTTCGCGGACGCAATCGTGTCGTACAGGAAAGCGATCGCCGACTTCACCAGGTTGGGGCAGAGCGAGCCGGCGGCGCGCGCCGAGATTGGACTGTCGGAGGCGTTCTCGGGCACCGGCGATCAGGCGGGCGCGATCGAGGCTGCCACACGCGCGCGGCACACCGCCGTCGCTCTCGACAACGACGATGTGCTGTGGCGGGCGCTCATCGCGGAGGCGCGCGCGCTTCGCCGCCGCGGCGATCGCGGGCCGGCGGTCGGTACCGCACAGGCCGCGCTCTACCCGCTCGATCGACTGGCCGAGCGCGCGAAGGTCCGCCCGGCGTCGCCCGTGCCGCGCGACAGCGCGGCGATCTTCACGACGCTGGCTCTG
>DATIEW010000902.1:0-2915 GCA_035455585.1 Vicinamibacterales bacterium
ACGATCGGCCGAAGAGGTCGAGCGTGGACTCCACCGACCGGTCGGCACGGCCCGCCTGGACCCCCCACCAGCCAGCACCGGTTGCGACGAGCGCCCGCGTGCCCTCTTTGGCGATGTCGTAGATGGTCATCGCGCCGGGCGCCGTGGCGACCACCCGTCGCTTGCCCGAGAGGGAGACCGCATAGAGGATCCGGTCCCCTCCGCTGCCGCCGACGTCGCCTGTGAACCAGATCTCGCGGCCGTCCGGGCGCCAGGCGAGACCAAACGTCCAGGGGAACTTGTGATCGAGCACACTCCGCCCCTCGAGATCGACGACGTGCACCCCGTCTTCTGCGATGTAGGCGGCGCGATCGCCGCCCGGCGAGATGCGTGGCCAGATAGCGATATCGGGAACCAAGACGTGGCCGGGTGGGAGCTCGAGATCGTCGTTGCGCAGAACCGCCAACTGCTGGCCATCAGGGGACCAGTCGGCATCGGTAATGCCGTCGAGCAGTGGTCTTGGTGTGCCACCGAGCGCGGACGCGCGCGCGAGTGTACCCGAGCTGACCTGCGGGTTACGCCCCTCCGACAACAGCAGCCCGAGTTCTCCCTTCGAGGAGACTGAGAGGAGCGTCGCCGGCGGCAGGTGGTCGAGCCTCACCGAGCCGGTGTCCTCGAGCCCCGTCATGTACACGCGCGGCGGATCAACGCCCCAGGCGGCACTGTAGTAGGCCGTTTGACCGTCGGGGGAGAAGGCTGCGCCGGTGATGACACCGCGCTGAAAGGCGAGAGGACGATAGGAGGGCGGGGTGGTCGGCGGCCTCAGAAGGTAGCCTGCCATGGCGGTCGCCGCACCGAGCAATCCAATCGCGAGCCACCGCACGGAGCGTCCGCTCACGCGTCGTCCTGCCGGTAGCGGAGGCCGATCGCTGAACTCGAGCCGGCCGGCATCGACACTCTGGTGGGCCTCCTCGAGGTCGTTGAGCAGATCGCGAGCGGACTGATAACGCCGGATCGGATCCTTGGCAAGGCATCGGCGCACGACGCGTCCCACCCCGGGCGGATGCACCGGCGGCGGATCCTCTCGAAGAATCGCGGCCATGACCGCCGCCGTGCTCGCACCCTCGACGGCGCGGCGCCCGGTCAGCATTTCGTACAGGAGTGCGCCGAAGGCGAAGATGTCCGTGCGCGCGTCCGCGGGGCGCCCTTCGATCTGTTCCGGCGCCATGTACTTCAGGGTGCCGAGCATGGCGCCCGTTTCCGTCTTCGCCACGGTGTCGGCGGGGATCGCAGCGGCGGCAGCCAGGCTGTACGGCATGATCCGCGCGAGGCCGAAGTCGAGCAGCTTGGCCTGGGTCGCGCGCGATTTTCCCGCCCCGGATCGGGCCAGCATGACGTTGCCCGGCTTCAGGTCACGATGAATGATGCCCTGCCCGTGGGCTTTGTCCAGCGCATCAGCGATCTCGATGGCCCGCGCGAGGGCTTCGTCGAGCGACAGGGGACCTCGCGCAAGGCGCGTGGCGAGCGACTCGCCGTCGACGAGCTCCATCACGAGAAAGTCGACCCCCTGGTCGTGGCCGACATCGTGAATCGTGCAGATGTTCGGATGATTGAGCGCCGCAATTGCGCGCGCCTCGCGCTCGAAGCGGCTGCGCCGCTGCGGATCGCTCGTGAACGCCGCGGGCAAAATCTTCACGGCGACATCGCGCCCCAGGCGCGTGTCCTTCGCGCGATAGACCTCGCCCATGCCGCCAGCGCCCAGTACGCTGTCGATTCGGTAGGCGCCCAGTTGACGGCCAATCAGGGAGGACGGCGAGCTCACGGCCGCGACCGGGCTCTCGAGAAATGACGGTGCCGATTCGGCCCCTGCGATGAGCGACTCGACCTCCGCGCGCAGCGCCGCGTCGTCGCCGCAGGCCTCGGCCAGGAACGCCCCGCGCTCACCGGCCGGGCGCGCCAGCGCCGCATGGCACAGCGATTCGATCCGCCGCGCGCGGTCGGGGCTCGGATCGTTCGCCTCCGTTCCAGGGCTGAGGGTCATTTGAGTCCTTCGACCAGGTAGAGAACACCCAGGGCACGTGCGTAGCTGTAGACGTACGAGAGGCAGTCGCCGGAGAAGAAAAGGTCTCCAATCGCGTTAACGCCGACGGGATCGGGCGGTCCGATCTCGCCCCAGCTCTCGACGCGGCCGCTGGCCAGATCACGGCCATAGATCCGTGCCCGGAACGGCCCCTTCGTCGCGAGGTACAGGGTCGCTCCGTCGGAGCTCCACTGGATCGGGATGCCCCGTTCGTCCGCGAACGTGCGCGGCTCGCCGCCGTCCACAGGATAGAGGGTCAGGCGTCCGGCGCGATCGAGGGCCGCGATCGACCGGCCGTCGGGAGAGACGGCGAACGCGTTAGCCACGCCAGGCGGTGTCACCGTCCGCCAGCTCTTCGGCGGATCGAGGCGGTAGATCCGGACGGTGTCAGTAGATCCGGAGACGGGACCGAGCGCCATAAAAATCTCGCGTCCGTCGCGCGACCCTCGGGCGTAACCGCGCGGGCGAAGCGCCGGGTCGAGGTCTAGCTGTTGCGGTTCTCCGGGACCGCTCGGAATCAGGAACAGATGCGCGGGGTCTGAAGTCCGGGAGGTAAGGGCCCAGCGGCCGTCCGGTGACAGACCGAGCCCATAATCGTCGTCGGACAGGCGGATCGTCTGCGATCCGTCTGACGAGCGCAGATAGAGTCCCTTTCCCGCCGCCCGACCCTCGTTGAGCAGTGCCCATTTCCCGTCGGCCGAGAGACCGACGAGGAACGATCGGCCGAAGAGGTCGAGCGTGGACTCCACCGACCGGTCGGCACGGCCCGCCTGGACCCCCCACCAGCCAGCACCGGTTGCGACGAGCGCCCGCGTGCCCTCTTTGGCGATGTCGTAGATGGTCATCGCGCCGGGCG
>DATIEW010000903.1:0-5287 GCA_035455585.1 Vicinamibacterales bacterium
GCCGAGTTTCAGCGGAATGTCGCGCGCCAGCGCCGCCGACCTGACGCCGGGCACCGCCGAGACGCGCTCCCGCAGCGTCTTGAAGAACGCCGTGCCGCGCGCCTGGTCATACCCCGCCGGCAGCAGATCGATCGAGGCGAGGAGCCCCTGCTCGAGAGTGAACCCCACGTCGGCGTGCCGGGTGTTCTGCAGCGTGCGGACGAAGAGGCCTGCGCCGACGAGCAGCACCATCGACAGCGACACCTGCGCCACGAGGAGCGTCGCGCGGATCCGCGTGCGGCGCCGGCCTCCGATGGCGCCAGTAGTCTCCTTCAGCGACGGCACGAGATCGGGACGTGACGCCTGCAACGCCGGCACCAGGCCGAACACGACTGTGGTGCCGAGCGCCAGCGCGACTCCGAAGAGAAACACGCCGGGGCTGAGGCTCGCCTCGGTCACGATCGGCAGCGGCGTCGGCGGCACGAACGCGCCCAGCAGCCGGCTCGTCCACGCCGCCGCCGCAAGCCCGGCTGCGCCGCCGGCGAGCGCGAGCAGGGCGCTCTCGGTCATCATCTGCCCGACGATGTGACGGCGGCTCGCGCCAAGCGCGAGGCGAACTGCTACCTCGCGGTGGCGGCCGGCGCCGCGCGCGAGGAGCAGATTGGTCACGTTGGCGCAGGCGATTACCAGGACGACCCCGACCACCGCCATGAGCAGGCCCAGCACGGGCGCCAGGATGGCCGTCGCCGACGACGGGTCGCGCCACAGCGGGTACACGGCAACGCCGCGATCCTCGTTCACTTCGGGGTAGGCCGAGGCCAGCTGCGCCGCCGCCACCGCCAGCCCTGCCTGCGCTTCCGCGACGGTCGCTCCCGACGCCAGCCGCGCGACCACGTCCAGCCACGCGCTGCCCCGCGCGGTCAGGCGGTCGCCGGGCATGACGGTTTCCTGCATCATCATGGGCACCCAGAGGTCCATCCTGACCGCGGCGACGGCCCCGCGGAAGCCATCCGGCGCGACGCCCACGATCGTGAAAGGCCGTCCGTTGATGGAGATCAACCCTCCGACCACGTTGGGATCCCTGGCGAAGCGACGCTGCCAGTAGTCGTAGCTCAATACGGCCACCGCGCTTGCACCCGGCGCGCGGTCGTCGTCGGGCACGAGGACCCGGCCGGCCGCTGCCGGTACGCCAAGCACGTCGAAGAAGTCGGCCGACACGAGCTCGGCCCACGCGCGCTCGGGCTCACCCGTCGTCCGGACGTTGATCGCCACGGCGCGGTGAGCCGTCATGCCCGACACGCCGGCTGGATGAGCGTCGCGCATGTCCATGAAGTTGGGCCACGAGACGCTGATGCTGCGGCGGGTGCGCGTCGTGCCGTGCACGGACACGAGCCGGTCAGCGTCTGCCACGCCAGGCAGCGGCGTCATCAGGAACGCCTGCACCCAGCTGAAGATGGTGGCGTTGGCGCCCACGCCCAAACCGAGGATCAGGACGGCGGTGGCCGTGAAGCCGGGACGCTGGGCCAGCATCCGCGCGCCGTATCGCACGTCGTTCATCAGCATCGGTTGACTCCAGCTTCGCATCCGCAGGGCGAGCGCGTGCGGCACCGTGCCCGCGGCACGGAGCGTCAGCTCCGCACGCGACCGGACGGTTGCACCCTCCTGCTCGACCAGGTGCGCCCACTGGTACCAGAGGTCGGCCGCCCATTGTCGCCGCCAGCCTTCCCGGCGCGACCTGGGCACGACGGGCGCCAGGAAGTCGACGAACGCCAGAGCCAGCCACGGCGGACGCCCGCCCGGTGCCGGACGGTCCGGGTTCATCGTCATCCCTTGGTCGCCCTGGCATGTGCGCCGAGCGCCGCGAGCGGCACCGGCCTGAGGCTCTTGTAGCGTTTGAGCGCCTCGGCCAGGGCGTCGGCGCCCGCCCTGGTGAGCGCGAAGTACCGCCGCGGCGGACGCCCCTCGCGGTGGGCGACCCTCGCATCCTCCCACTGGGAGGTCAGGTAGCGCAGTTCCTCGAGCCGGTCGAGCGCCGGGTAGACCGTGCCGCTCGTGAGACCGGTGGCGTTCATCACGTCGAAACCGAACCGGTTGCCGGTCGCCACCGCGTGAAGGATGGCGACGGTGCCGTAGCGAAGCGGGTAGGGTCTGCGCACGGGTCCCCCCGGGATTGGAATATTGGAACTCGCTATATATCGAAATCCAATATAGCCTGATTGGACGGAAGGCGGAGCGGAAAAGTTGCCAGGCCGGGCCTGCGCGCCTGACTGACGAAAGCTATGGGACTTGGGTCCCCGGCTCCCGGTACGGACGCCACTCGCGGTTGTCGTTCATGGTCCGGCAGAGGTGTTTCCCGCCGCGCGACTCGCAGTACTGCCAGGCGCCGGTCTCGGGCTCGACGATCAGCTCGGCGCCCTTTTCGCCGACGGCGACGTAGACCGACCGCTGCCCCTCGCGCACGTACACGGTATCGGTGCGCCACCAGATCGATGACACGCTCGTCCGGAATGCCGCTATCTCTTCCGGGGTGAACAGTGTCTCGAGACGATGTGCGGCCACCTGGCGGCCGTCAGGCGCGTAGGATCCGACGACCGTGCCGTACCCCATGTTGTGCCAGTTGTCCAGGGTCACCAGGTAGCCGCGGTCCGTGACCAGGAACTTCACGGGCGCAACAGGGTTGGCGAGAGTCATCTCCCGCTCGAGGTGGTACGAGCGATTCCGGTCGCGCCGATACCACTCAGCCTTCGCGTAAGGCCCTTTCGGCGATCCGGCGAATCCCACGGTGTCGCCGAGGCTGCGGCCGGGCACGACGCGCACGAACCACTCCCGCGACGCACTGAACACTTCCGTAATGACGGGAGCCGGCCAGCTGTCGGCCTTCGCCACGCCCTGAGCGACGAGGCAGAGACACGCCAGGCCCAGCCGGTGGAGCCTGGCCTTGAACGGGGTCCGAAGGGCCGTGATCATGAGAACGAGCCTCTGATTCGTAGTATCGGCCGCTTTACGACGCCCCCGCAATGTTCGACGTCCATGCGGCACCCCGGCACCTCGATCGTCGTGCGCGCAGACGGGCCCCGCGTTCCAGGACATCTGGCTGTACGAGGCGGGGAGACCCGGCGTCGCGCGGCTGACGACGACGTTGGAAGCCGGGCGGGTCAGCTGCGCGAGCCAAATGATCGATGGAACTCCATCTCGGCGAGAAGGTCCTGCTCGGTCTGGCGCGCATGGACCCATTGAGCCGGGCGACGAAGAAGCCGGATCACCAGTTATTCACTCCGCAGCGCGATGACGGGATCGACCCGAACCGCTCGTCGTGCAGGCCAGTACGTGGCGGCCGCTCCCGCCGTGCCGAGCAGGCACAGCACGGCGCCGAAGGTCACCGGGTCGATCGGGTTGATACCGTAGAGCAGGCTGCCCAGGAACCGGGATGCGATGCCGGCGCCGATCGCGCCGACGGCCATCCCTGCGGCAATCGCTCGCGCGCTCGAATCGAGCACGAGCCGCACGACCTGCGACGACCGCGCGCCGAGCGCGACGCGTATGCCGATCTCACGAGTTCTCTGCTGCACCCAGTAACTGAACACGCCCAGCATGCCGACCGTGGCCAGCACCAGGGATAGCCCGCCGAGCACCGACGCCATGAGCGCACCGGTACGAGTCGGCGTCAGGTGCACGCCGACGTTGTCTGCCAGGCGTCTGGTGCGTACGCGCAGGCGGGGATCTGCCTTCTCCGCGGCGGCCCGGACCGCGGCCAGCGCGCTGCCGCTTCGATCGCGGACCAGGACGCGGGGGAGCGCCCGTCCGGACAGGGGCTGGTAGATGATGGACTCGGGGGGGCCTTCGAGGCTCGTTTGCCGGACATCGCGCACGACCCCGACGATCTCGAGTTCTCCCGGCGTGTTCCATCCGCCGGTCGCCGGGTCGACGAGGATGCGCTGCCCCACGGCCCGGGAAACCGTCCAGTGGCGCCGCGCCATCGTCTCGTTGATCACGATGACGTTCCGGTTGTCGTCGCTCGCCTCCAGCCGTCGTCCGGCGATCGCCGTCAGGCCGAGGAGATCGAAGTACGCGGGCGATACCTCGAAGACGGAATTGAACAGTTCGTCCGCGCTGCCGGGTACTCGAAAGCCTCCCTTGATGTTTCCCGATCCGAGGGGCTCGGTCGAGGCCAGCGCCACGGGTGCGGGAAGCGCCCCCATCGTCTCCGCCAGCTGACGAGCGAGCGCGCGTATCCGCTGCGCGTCGTATCCACGCGCCGGGGCCTCGAACGACACGACGGCCACGTCGCTTGCCGGGAACCCGAGGTCGCGCATGCTGGCTTCGTACAGCGCATGGATGAGCAGCCCGGCGGAGGCCAGGAGAACGACGCTCACCGCAACCTGCATGCAGAGGAAGGCGCTGCGGAGCGAGACACGCGAGTCCGGAACGGTCGTGACCTCTTTGAGCGCGTTGCCGATGCTGGTTCGCGTGCCGTGGAGCGCCGGGGCCAGGCCGGCGACGACGCACGAGAGGCCGGAGATCGCGAGGGCGTAGGCGAGCACGCCGGCATCGGTCTGGAACCTGAGGCTCGTGGCGCCGAACATGAAGCCCACGATGCCCGCCGACAGCCAGCCGGCCACGAGCAATCCCGTCGCGCCGGCCAGAACGGCCAGGATGAGACTTTCGGTGAGAAGCTGGCGGACGACCCGTGCGCGGCTCGCACCGAGCGACAGCCGTACGCCTATCTCACGCCGGCGCGCGGACGCGCGCGCCAGGAGAAGATTGGCGACGTTTGCAGAGGCCAGCAGCAGCACGAGCACGACGCCGGCAAAGACCGGCGGGAAGGCCGAGCTGCCGCTGCCGGTGGTGCCGGCGATCCGCAGACGTCCGGCGTCCGGGTCTCGGCCTTCCCGGAATTGTCGGTCGAGGAGCGAGAGTTCCGCGAGAGCCTCTTCGCGGGTCGCGCCGGGGGCAAGCCGCCCCGCGAGGCTGAGACAGCAGCTCTCCCGCCTCGCCGCGACGTTGGCGACCCAGCGATCCTCGGGACGCAGCAGCCTCGCCGAAGCCAGCGGCATCCAGATGTCGACGCGTTCGGTCGACGTACCGGTGAAAGCTGCGGGCGCCACGCCGACGATCGTGAAGGGGATGTCCTCGAGCTGTACGATGCGTCCCGCGACTGCCGGGTCGCCGCCGAACTGGCGCTGCCAGTAGCCGTAGCTGACGACGGCAACGGCAGCAGGGGACTCGAGACGATCCTCGGCAGGCGTGAAGGCGCGCCCAGCCGCCATGTCGATCCCCAGCACCTCGAAGTACGCGCCGCTGACCCAGG
>DATIEW010000904.1:0-2058 GCA_035455585.1 Vicinamibacterales bacterium
TGGGCGAGCCACGCGTGAACGTCCTCGTGTTGAACCCGGCGTTGGACGAAAGTGGCGGCCGGTCACCGGACGGCGAGCGCGGCCCCCTCTTCGGCGTCCTCTGGCAGTTGTTCGCTTGCTCGGGCCCCGGGACGGGGAGCAGACGGCGCGACTCGATCACACGGGTCGTGATCGTCTGTGGCGCACACGCGCACCAGACCGGCAGGTCGATCGCGACTTGGTCCGGCGGACCCAGGCGGCCATCGTCGCCAGCGTTCCCAGGGCCAGACTCCACCGCAGGGGTCAGGCGTAGCGCGTTCGGTGGGACGGCATCCGCATAAAAATCCCGTAAAAATCCGGCCGGCCCTCGTGTCTCGCGCCACCCCGGCGTAGCATCGATGACGCCCTATGCGAGTCGCTCTGGTCAAGCGCTGGCTCGTCGGCCCGCCCATGCCCCTGGCTCAGGCCCGTCACGAACGTCTGAACAAGCGCGTAGCGCTGCCGGTCTTTGCCTCCGATCCGCTGTCGTCGGTGGCCTATGCGACGGAAGAGATCCTCCACGTGCTGATCATCGCCGGCGCCGCGGCGCTGAGCTATTCCCTGCCGATCGGGTTCGGGATCGCCGCGCTCCTGGCCATCGTGATCACGTCGTACCGGCAGACCGTCGCTGCCTATCCGCAGGGTGGCGGCGCCTATCTCGTCTCCAAGGAGAACCTCGGCGAGTACCCGGCGCTGACGGCGGCGGCGGCGCTGCTCGCGGACTACGTCCTCACGGTCTCGGTCTCGGTGACGGCCGGTATCGCCGCGCTCACGTCGGCGGTGCCGGAGCTTCGGCCGTGGCAGGTGCCCATCTGCGTACTGGCAATCGTCGGCGTGGCGTTGGCCAACCTGCGTGGTGTCCGGGAGTCGGCCAAGCTCTTCGCGATCCCCACGTACTTTTTCGTGGCGAGCATCCTGGGGATGGTCGGCTACGGGCTGGTGGCCACGACGCTCGACTGGCTGCCCGAGGCGCCGTACCAACCGCACCCGCCCGGGCTCGAGGGCATCGGTCTGTTCCTTCTGCTGCGTGCCTACGCTGCCGGGTGCACCGCGCTGACCGGCGTGGAGGCCGTCTCCGACGGCGCACCCGCCCTCAAGCCTCCGGAAGGACGCAACGCTCAGATCGTCCTCAGTTGGCTGGGCGCGATCTCGATCACTATGTTCCTCGGCATCACCTACCTGGCATACGACCTCGGCGTCGTCCCGCGCGAGGGTGAAACGGTGGTGTCGATGATCGCGCGCCGCCTCTACGGGGATGGCGTCCTCTATTTCACAGTGCAGGCGGCCACGCTGCTGATCCTTATCCTGGCTGCCAACACCGCCTACGCCGACTTCCCCCGGCTGTCTTCGATCCTGGCCCGGTACGCCTACGTGCCGCGGCAGTTCGCCAACCAGGGGGACCGTCTCGTCTTCTCCAACGGGATCATGATCCTGAGCGGCTTCGCCATCCTGCTCGTGGTCATCTTCCGTGGCGATACGCACTCGTTGCTGCCGCTCTACGCAATCGGTGTCTTCGTCTCGTTCACGCTCTCGCAGTCCGGCATGGTCCTGCGCTGGCTCCGCCGCCGGGACCCGGGCTGGCACTACCGCATCTGGGTCAATGGCGTCGGCGCCGTCGTGACGTTCGTCGTCCTGCTGACGCTCGCGGTGACCAAGTTTACCGATGGGGCCTGGATGGTGGTGCTGGTGATCCCGCTGCTGGTGATGACGTTCGTGACGATGCATCGCCATTATCACGAGGTCGCCCAGGAGCTGTCGCTGGAGGGCCTGGAAGGGCCGCCGCAGTTCCAGCACACCGTGCTCGTCCTTGTCGGCGACGTCCACCGCGGCGTCGTCCGCGCCGTGCAGTACGCCCGCACCCTGGCCGCGGCGGGCACCGTGCGCGGGGTTTACGTCGAGACCGATCCCGCCCGCACCGGCCGGCTCGAGGAGAAGTGGAGCCGCTGGGGACTGGGCGTCCCGCTCGTCGTGCTCACGTCGCCCTACCGCTCGTTCCTGCGCCCTCTGCTGGACTACATCGACCAGATCCAGGCGCGCGGC
>DATIEW010000905.1:0-2018 GCA_035455585.1 Vicinamibacterales bacterium
ATGACGGGCATCTTCAGGCGCGCGGCCGTCCGCTCGATCGTCGCAATCAGAGCGAGGTAGTCCTCGGTGGTTCGGACCGGCGGCATGAACACGTGAATCCGGCCATGCCGTGGCTCGACACAGAGCGCCGTGCGGATCACGCCCGCGGCCGATTTGCCTCGCGGCGGCGGCTGCTGCGAGACCTGAGGGCCTGGCGTTACTGCCCCACGCGCAACAGTGCGGACCGCGAGTTGCCGCTGAGGCAACGCGTCGCGGCGAGCGAACGGATCCATCTCGATGATCTCGTCGACATCGTCCGGCGCCGACCACGGGAGCGAGTCGAGGGGCAGTCGGTAGCCGATTGAGGAGTCACCCGGGATGAGGAACAGATGCTCCGAGCGCAGGAACCAGCGTCCGCTCGTCCAGCCGCTCCACGGCAACTCGTCGCGGCGCTTCACCGGCAGGACGTAGCCGACAATCGTGTCGAGGCCTTGTTCGAAGACGCGGGCCAGTCGCGCGCGCTCCTCCTCGTCTTTCAGCTCTGATTTCAGCGGGTCGACGTTGAGCGGCAGGCGCCGCTCGGCCCTGAGGTAGTGCCACACATCCTCATAGGCCGGGATGACGTGCGCGCCGTCAATCGCGAGCGCGTCGGCCAGCGCGTGGACGAAGCGTCCTGCTTCCGCCCCGCCGTGCCCGTAGTCCACGGTCTCGTCGGCGATGAGCGCATCGTCCTGCCAGACCGGGACGCTGTCGCGCCGCCACCAGCAGCCGAGAGCCCATCGCGGGAGCGATTCGCCCGGGTACCACTTCCCCTGGCCGAAGTGCAGCAGCGCTCCCGGGGCAAATCGCTGCTTCAGACGCCGGACGAGCGCGCCAGCCAGTTCGCGTTTGGCGGTTCCGAGCGCCGTGAAGTTCCATTCGGCGCCGTCCATGTCGTCGACCGACACGAACGTCGGTTCGCCCCCCATCGTCAGGCGCACGTCGTTGGCCGAGAGCTCCGCGTCGATCTGTCGGCCGAGGGCGTCGATCGATGTCCACTGGTCGTCGGTGTACGGCTTGGTGACGCGCGGCGATTCGTGGATCCGCCGCACGGTCATCTCGTGACCGAAGATCACCTCGCACTCGTCGACGGCTCCGGAGACAGGCGCGGCGCTCTGCGGGTCTGGCGTCGCGGCAAGCGGGATGTGGCCTTCGCCGGCCATCAGGCCCGATGTCGGGTCGAGCCCGATCCAGCCGGCGCCGGGCAGATAGACCTCGGTCCAGGCGTGCAGATCGGTGAAATCGGCCTCGGGGCCCGTGGGCCCGTCGAGCGCCTTGACGTCCGCTTCGAGCTGGATGAGGTAGCCGGACACGAACCGCGCGGCGAGACCGAGATGGCGAAGGACCTGCACGAGCACCCACGCGCTGTCCCGGCACGAGCCGGACGCGAGCGCGAGTGTCTCGTCCGGCGTTTGCACGCCGGGCTCGAGGCGGATGATGTACTTGACGCTCTGCGACAGGCTCCGGTTGAGCGCGACGAGAAAGTCCACCGTCCGCTGCGGACGCCTGTCGACCGCGTCGACAAACTCGCCGAATCGCGGCGTGGCGGGCAACCGCTCGAGAAACGGCGCGAGATCCTTGGCGAGCGCCGGCTCGTACGAGAAAGGAAACGCCTCGGCCGATGGCTCGAGGAAGAAGTCGAACGGGTTCGTCACCGACATCTCGGCGACGAGCTCGACGTCGACGACGAGCTCGCGCGTCTGGTTGGGGAAGACCACGCGCGCGAGGTAGTTGCCGAACGGATCCTGCTGCCAGTTGATGAAGTGCTGCTTCGGATCGAGCTTGAGGGAGTAGCTCAGCACGGGCGTCCGGCAGTGCGGCGCCGGCCGCAGCCGGATGACGTGCGGCGACAGCGACACCGGCCGGTCGTAGCTGTAGCGGGTCTGGTGCCGGAGCGCAACGTGGATAGCCATCTCAGCCTTTATAGCCGAGAAGGCGTTTCATTTCGCGGGACAAGATTGTCAATTCCGACAGGAATGTAGGCCGGGCCACGTGGAGAG
>DATIEW010000906.1:0-2693 GCA_035455585.1 Vicinamibacterales bacterium
AGGATGATCGTGCGGCAGCCATCGATCCGCTCGAGCACGGCGGGATCGCGGATGACGATGCTGCGCTTGGCGGCGAGCGAGATGGACCCGATGATGGCGACCGGAATCCCGATGAGAAGGGGGCACGGCGTGGCAACGACCAGGACGGCGAGGAAGCGAACCGCCTCGCCGCTCCACCACCAGGCCGCAATGGCGAGGCCGAGGGCGATAGGCGTGTACCACGCTCCCAGCTCATCGCCGAGCCGCCGCAGCTCGGGACGGCGCTGCTCGGAGTCTCGCATCACCTGCATGATACGCGCGTAGCGCGAGTCAGTCGCGGCGCGCACGGCGCGCAACGTCAGCGCGGAGTCCCCGTTGACGGCGCCCGAGAAGACTTCGGATCCGGGGGCCTTTGCCATCATGAACGGCTCCCCGGTCAGGTACGACTCGTCCATCACGCCGTGCCCCTCGATCACCAGGCCGTCGACCGGGCTGACTTCGTGGGGGAACACCACCAGCGTGTCGCCGACGCGCACCTGGTCGAGGGCCACATCCTCGACGCCCCCGTCGACGCGGCGGTGAGCCATGGACGGCACGCGCCGGGCCAGGGCGTGCAGCACGGACGAGGCGCGGCCGACGGCGTAGTTCTCGAGCGCGCCGCCACCCGAAAGCATCAACACCACGAGGGCGCCGGCGAGGTACTCGCCGAGCATCAACGCCGTCACGATCGACATGCCGGCCAGCAGATCGGAGCCGAACTCCCGGCCGAGCGCCTTCATCGTGAGATCAATCACGAGGGGAAGACCGCCGGCCGCGAGCACGACCCACAAAGGAAGGTCCCGTGCGGCAGGCGAGGCGTCCGTGCCCCAGCGCAGCGCGAGATGCGCCGCGATGCCGGCGATCGCGACGGCGGCAATGAGCGTGTCGCGGCTGAAGAGCGGGATGGATCCGATCGGCGCCGCCCCTGAGGTGTTCATCATCCGTCTGTGCAGCCCGTCATCCACTATACTGTTCCGCACCCAGCACCCGTCCGCCCATGAAGAAGCTCGCAATCGGTTGCCTCATCGTCCTCGTACTCGGAGGCATTGCTGCCGCGAGCGTCGGCTACTACTTCTACCGACAGTTCCGATCCACCTTCGCCCAGTTCGCCGAGCTGGGCCAGGTCCCGGAAATCGAGCGCGGCGTGCGCGTGCGCGGCGGATTCGTGCCGCCCGCCTCGGAGGAACTGACGGCGAACCAGGTCGAACGTTTCATACGCGTGCAGGCACTGGTTCGCAAGCGTCTCGGCGAGCGCTTCGCCGAGTTCGAGGCCAGGTACAGGACGATTTCTCAGAAGGAGAACCCGTCGTTCAGCGACCTGCCGACGATTCTGGGCGCCTATCGCGAGATCACTGTTGCGTGGCTCGACGCCAAGCGCAGCCAGGTCGACGCGCTCAACGAAGTCAGCATGTCGCTCGAGGAGTACCGCTGGATCAGGGACCAGGCCTACCGCGCGTTGGGCGTGGCGTTCATGGATCTCGACATGAGCAGGATTGCCGGGGCTGTCCGATCCGGAGAGGCGCCCGGCGAGTTGGGGGAGGTCCGCGGCGGCGCCGAGCCGGGCGGACCGGAAACGAATCGCAAGCTCATCGAGAAGTTCCGGAAGCTCCTCGAAGAGAACCTCGCCCTCGCGTCGTTCGGGCTCTGATCATGCCTCGCGTCTGGCCCGATCCGTGGCCAAGCCTCGTCCTCTGCCTCGCTGCCGTGCCTGCACTCAGCGCCTGCGGCGGCGCGAAGGGGCCGGCACCTGCCGGCGGACCCTCGGCGCTCCCGTCGATCCTGATCGTCACGCTCGATACGACGCGCGCGGACGCCGTCGGCCCGGACGCCGCGGTAATCGCGACGCCTGCGTTCAACGCGCTGGCTGCGCGGGGGCTGCGGTTTCGACACGCGTATGCGCCCGCTCCGGAGACGCTTCCCTCGCACAGCTCAATGATGACGGGCCTCTACCCCGTCGGCCACGGCGTGCACGAGAACGCGCGACAGCTCGGCGGCCATCACGCAGTGCCCGCCGAACGCCTGCGGCAGGCCGGGTATCGTACGGCGTCATTCGTCTCCGCGTTCGTCCTCTCGCGCCGCTTCGGCCTCGCGCGGGGCTTCGACATCTACGACGATGAAATGCCCGAAGGGCTTTCCGAGCGGACGTCGACAGACACCACCGACCGCGCTCTTGCGTATCTCGCCGCGGACTCGCCGCAGCAGGCGCTCCTGCTCTGGGTGCACTACTTCGATCCCCACGCGCCCTACACGCCGCCGGAGCCGTTCCTCAGCCAGTACCCGGACGCGCCGTACCTCGGCGAGGTGGCCGCCATGGACGGGCAGGCTCGGCCGGCTCGTGCAGGCGTTCGAGCAGCACGCCGCACGAGGCGGGCGGCCCGCCGGGATCGTGGTTGCCGGCGACCACGGCGAAGGACTCGGCGATCACGGCGAGTCGCAGCACGGCAACCTTCTCTATCAGGCAACGATGCGCGTACCGCTGGTGCTCGTCGGGCCTGAAGTCGCGCCTGGCGTGAGCGACACGCCCGTCAGTATCCGCAGGGTCTTTCATACGGTTCTCGACCTTGCGGGCGTGGCCGCCGGCGACAGTCTTCGAGGTCCTGCGCGGGAGGTCGTGCTCGGCGAGGCGATGAGACCCTTCCTCTCCTACGGCTGGCAGCCGCAGACCATGGCGGTCG
>DATIEW010000907.1:0-2008 GCA_035455585.1 Vicinamibacterales bacterium
CAGCCACCTCGGCGCGTCCACCCAGGCGAGCTTCACGAGCAACCCGAGCGCGGCCGCCCCCCACACGGTCGCAAGCACCGCCGCCCGCAGGGGTCCCTCGAGCACGAGGAGCGTGAACGGCGTGTTCGTGCCGGCGATGAAGACGAAGATCATCGCATGGTCGACCCGCCGCGCCCACAGCCTGGCTGCTGCGCTCCGCCACGGGAACCGGTGGTAGAGCGCGCTCGCGCCGAGCATCGCCGCCAGCGCGGCTGCGTAGATCCAGGCCCCTGCCGTCGCCGCCGCACCCTCCGCGAGCACGACCAGCACGATCCCGGCGGCGACCGCCGCGAAGAACGAGTACTGGTGGACGACGCCGCGCAGTCGCGGCTTCGGGGGTTGCTCCACGGAGACATTCTGCCGCAGCGCCCGCCCGCGTCCTACACTGGCCGCGCCGGGCCGTTAGCTCAGCTGGTAGAGCAGGGGACTTTTAATCCCAAGGTCGCTGGTTCGAATCCAGCACGGCCCATGCTTGTTGGCGCAAGGGCGGATCTGGACACGTGTGCAGATCCGCCCGCGCGAAGATCCCTGAAGGCGTCGGCCTCCGGCCGCCGCAACAGCCTCCTACTGGCGCAATGGCGTGGCGAGCGGTCCTAGAAGCACGTCAGCCGGACGAAGTCCACCTTCGGATCGGCGTTCTGGTCGAGCAGGAGCTTGATCACGACGTGGAAGCGGAATCCGGCACCGGTCGCCGTGGTACCGACTCCGTTCAGCGTGAAGTGATGGACCTCGCCGCCCGACGCGCGAAAGATGTCGTTGAAGGACGAGGTGAAGGTCGTCGAAGCGTCTGCGATCCCGTCCGGGACCGGGAGATCGTCGTTGATGGCGCTGCCCCGGACGGCTCCGTTGACGTGGACGGTGCCGTCCGCCTTCACCAGCGTGTGAATCACGCCACCGAAAGTGCCGGTGATCAGCGTGGCTTGGCCCGTTCCGCAGTTGATGCCGACCTCCGGTTCGAGCGAGGCGCCGATCAGGTGGTCTGCTTGGTTGACGACCGGCGGGCCGCCGGCCATCGCCTCGGCAACAGCCAGCGAGAGTGCGCCGACCAGCGCGATAGCCAAGAAGAACTGCCGCATGCTCCTCCCCCCTGTTGGAGCACAACTGTATGGATCGTCACAAACATGGTCAACCTGCGCACAAGGAAGAGGCGGCCGCTTGCGCGACCGCCTCTCTCTTCTTCCCCCTGAAGGCGAGTCAGTGGGCGATCGTGCTCTGGGGGCGGTTGCTCCGGATGAGGGCGAAGCCGCCGAGGCCGACGAGGAGCGCGAGGCCGAAGCCGCCGAGGGCTCCGACGCTGACGTCCTGCCAGGCCGTGCCGTCGCTCGACTGGCCGCTGACGACGGTGCCGGTCACCATGGGCCGGGGGGTGCCGCGGTCGTCCGGGCGGACGACGCCCGCGGACTGCGCGCCGTAGTAGGCGTTCATGGCCTCGGAGCGGGCGTTCAGCGCCTTCAGCCAGGCCGGCTGAGAGCCGTTCGCCTTGTCGGCGTAGAACTCGTTCATCGCCTGCGAACGCGCCATCAGCGCCTTCTCCCACGCCGGCGTCTGCGAAGCCTGGGCCGCGTAGAAGTCGTTCATCGCCTGCGAGCGGGCCATCAGCGCCTGCTCCCACGCCGGGACCTGCGGGGTCTGCGAGGTCACCGCACGCTCGAACGCGTCCGGGGCGACGGCTGCGCTCGTGTCGCCGAGCCCGTCGCCGTCGAGGATGGGGCGGGCACCCGCCGGCGCTGCCAGCACCAGCGCGATCACCGCGAAGAGGGAAGCGGACAGGATCTTGTTCAGGGGGGTCATCGCTGCTCCTTTGGGGTCGCTGCCATGTCCCGCACGCTATGGAGCAGCCGTCCGTGTGTCGTTCTCGCACACGACACTCCAACTGTCACGGCCGTGACAGTTGATGTCGCCCGGCCCAGGTCGCGCGAACATCCGTTTGCTCGAATCCGCGAGGCCCGTCCGGGCGTACCCTCAACAG
>DATIEW010000908.1:0-5379 GCA_035455585.1 Vicinamibacterales bacterium
CAAGCTCTTTCGGAGACACCACACTAGCGCCTGCCGATTCGGTTCACCAGAGAGGAGCGCCGCCGTGACAGTCAGGTTCGTACGAAACGACAAGGGCAACCCACCAGGCAAGCTCGCGGACGCCGAGCTGCATTTCACCAGCGGACCGCTCGAAGGCCTGAAGCTGATCGGGTTCGCTGTCTGGGAGCGCAGGACCGGCAACGGGCGCAACGTCACGTTCCCCGCGCGTCAGTACTCCGTCAACGGCGAGCGGCGCAGTTTCGCCCTGTTGCGTCCGCTCACGGATTCAACCGGACAGGATCGTGTCCGCGACGTGATCCTCCAGGCCTACGCCGAATTCGAGGCCGAAGCCGCGGTCGCCTCCTGACTGACTCCCGGGTCAGTCGACGACCGGCATCAGCCGGAGGTTCTCCTTGTGCCGTTTGGGAGGAAGCGTCCACTCCTCGCGGAGGCCTTTCTCGAATTCCGACTGGAAGAACGCCTTCTTCATGCCGCCGTCGATGATGTCCCATGGCAGCATCGCGTCGGCCGAGCGGTCGCGGAAGATGTAGAAATCGGCGTTCAGTCCCGTTTCCGCAACGGCGGCGCGCCACTGGCCGCCGTTTCGTTCGGCGGCTTCGATCGTGTCGGCCACGCGCCGGTCACCGAGCGAGAGCAGCGCCTGGTAGTAGGAATGACGCTCCGACTTGATGTTGAAGTACACGTTGTCGAGCCCGCTGAGGAGCTGGCGCAGCAGCCGTGCCTTGCGCTCGGTTACGGCCGGGTCCTCCATCCCGATCCACTGATATGTGGTGCCGGGCTTGGGAACCAGCGGGTTGACGCTTCCGACGATGCGGCCCACGTGGCCGCGGGGGCGGGCGTGCTTCAGCATCAGCTCGCGCATCCTCACGGTCAGGTCGCGGATCGCCAGCAGGTCGTCCTCGGTCTCGGTCGGCAGGCCGATCATGTAGTAGAGCTTCAGGTTCTCGATGCCGCTGGAGAAGATCAGCTCCGTCGCCGCGAGGATCTCCTCGTTGGTGACCGTCTTGTTGATGACGCGGCGAAGCCGATCGGAGCCGGCTTCGGGCGCGATCGTCAGGGACCGTTCGCCGCTCTGGTGCAAGAGCCGGACGATCGGCTCGGTGAGGTCGTCGAGCCGGAGGGACGCGGGGCTGATCGAATAGCCGAGATCGAGGAGACCGCTCAGGATCCGCTCGATCTCCGGATGGTCGCAGAGCGCGATCGACACCAGCCCCGCGCGGCGGGCGTACGGCCGGGCCTCGGCCGCCAGCTCGAGAATCCTGTCGGCGCCGAACGCGCGCACCGGAAGGTAGTTGTAGCCCGCCCAGCAGAACCGGCACAGGTTCGCGCAGCCGCGGACCACCTCGATCAGGAGCCGCGATCCGAACTCCGTGTCGGGCGTGAAGATCGACGTCGCGGGCGGATCGAGGCGCTCGGCGCTCTTCACGGCAGCCTTCCGCACGACCGCTGGCGCGCCGGTTCCCGGCCTGGCTTCGTACGCAGAGATCGTCCCGTCAGCCGCGTAGTGGACGTCGTAGAGCGATGGAATGTAGAACCCCCGTCGGGCGGCGAGCGCCGAGTACTGCTCGCTTCGATCGCCGCCCTCGCCCCCGCCACGTCTCCGCTCGCCGGAGCTCGAAGACCGCAGCACCTCGATCAGATCCGGAATGAGCACTTCGCCTTCGCCGGCAGCGATGATGTCAGCAAACGGCGCGAGCGGTTCGGGATTCACGAAGGTGACGGCGCCGCCTACCACGACCAGCGGGTGCGCCGCCGTCCGGTGCTCCGCGCGCACCGGCAGGCCCGCCAACCGCAGCATCGTCACGATGTTGGTGTAGTCCCACTCGAACGACACGGAAAACGCCAGGACGTCGAACTCCGACACCGGCGTCTGCGACTCGAGCGTGAGGAGCGGCGCGCCCGACGCCATCTGCTCGCGGAGCTCCTGCTTCGGCGGCAGGAACACCCTCTCGCACACGACGTCGTCGATCTGGTTGAACAGGCGGTAGACGGTCTGGAAGCCCAGACTGGACATCCCGACGTAGTAGGTGTTGGGAAATGCCAGCGCGACGCGCAGCCGGCCCCCGTGGGACTTCTGCACGTAACCCGTTTCGCGGGCGAGAGTCTGCCGCGCGCGCTCGCGGTACTGCCAGTGCTTCATTGAGATGCCGATGCGGACGAACAGAGGCGGCCGCGCGGAGCGGCCCTGGAACGCCGAACCGCTCGACCTCGTCCGCGGAATCCGGCTCAGACGACGGCGGTCGCGCGTTCCCTGGATTTACTCAGTCTACCACGTCGCGGATTACGGCCCGCTCGAGGTGCACGAAGCCCGCGGCCCCTCGAGCGCACGGCGACAGCGGCGCCGCAGCGAGTACGAGTTCTGAGAGCGCGTGAAGAAATGCGTTTTCGGACACACGGTCAGCGGGTACGCGACGAAGCACGTCGGACCGTGGCGCGATGCGGCCAGCGCGCTGCGTCAGTTCCGAAAAATGCGCCGCAGGCGGTCGGATCCGCGGAGGCGCTGATTCGCCAAGGTCGCCGGGATCACCCGGCCGCCCAACCGATTGGGCGCCGGCCTTCGGACCACCCGAGCCGGAGCGGCCAATCGTCAGGGGGGCGCCGGAGGCGCATTTTTCCGCGCGTAGGGCGGGGTCCCCACGATGCGCTCTCTGCATCGTGGGGTGCAGATCGAGGCGCCACCGGGCCGATGTGCTTCGGCGCCCACCCGCTGACCGCACCTGTCGCACTTCTTCACACGCTCTGAGTTGTAAGTCACGAGTGGCGACTCAGAACTCACAACTCATTCGCTCTGCCTGCGGAGAAACGCGGGAACATCGAGCGGCGATACCGGCTCGAACTCCGCTCCTGGCGCGATCAGGTCGGCCTCCACCGGCGGGAGCGCCAGCGGCAGATCGAGGATGGGACGCCTGATGAGACCCATGCGCGAGCCTCCGGCCGCCGCGACACGGTCGCTCGATTCCTGCTTCCACGAGGCGTACGACTGCAGATCCACGGGCGTCTGGATCGCCGCGGCCGCACCCGGTCTCACGGCAGCAGGCCGGTCGAACCCGGTGGCAATGACCGTGATCTTGACCCGCCCTTCCATCGCGGGATCGACTACCGCGCCGAAGATGATGTTCGCCTCCTCGTGCGCGGCTTCCTGGATGATCGCCGAGGCTTCGCTCACCTCGATGAGCGCCAGATCGGGCCCGCCCGTGACGTTGATGATCACGCCGCGCGCGCCCTTGACCGAGGCGTCTTCGAGCAGCGGGCTCGAGATGGCCGCGTTGGCGGCGACCATCGCGCGGCTCTCCCCTTCGGCCATGCCGGTGCCCATGATGGCGAACCCCATGCCGGCCATGATGGTCTTCACGTCCGCGAAGTCGAGGTTGATCATTCCGGGAACCAGGATGAGGTCCGAGATGCCCTGAATCGCCTGCCGCAGCACGTCGTCGGCGCTGGTGAACGCGTCGTTGAGCGACGTCGTTCGCCCGATCACGGAAAGCAGCCGCTCGTTTGGAATCGTGATGACCGTGTCGACGGACTGGCACAGCTCCTCGAGGCCGATCTCGGCCTGCTGCTGCCGCTTCTTTCCTTCGAACCTGAAGGGCTTCGTAACGACGGCGATCGTGAGCGCGCCGAGCTCGCTGGCCAGGCTCGCGATCACCGGCGCCGCGCCGGTGCCGGTGCCGCCGCCGAGTCCGGTGGTGACGAACACCATGTCGGCCCCGTCGAGCGCTTCGATGATCTTGTCGGTGTCCTCGAGCGCCGCCTGCCGGCCGATCTCGGGGTCGGCGCCGGCGCCGAGGCCCTTGGTCAACTTGGCGCCGACCTGCAGCTTGATGGGGGCGTCGTTGAGCCGCAGCGCCTGCAGATCCGTATTGGCGACGATGAACTCGACCCCCTCGAGGCGCGCCTGCACCATGCGGTTGACGGCGTTGCTGCCGCCGCCGCCGACGCCAATCACCTTGATTCGCGCGCCGGTGCGGGCCTCCTCGTCGAGCGTCAGCCGCAGCGTCGAATAATCGATCTCGCCCAGGGTTCTGTGTCGAAAGTCAACCATGCCGGCCCTCCTGTCGCTCCCGCGGAGCGTGCGATCCCGGTCCGGTAACGAGGTGCTGGCTGCCCGCGCGTCCCGCCGCGCGGCGGCGCAGCCTCGTCACAGGAACTCCCTGAAGAGCGTCCGCAGACGCCCGGCCACCCGTCCAAACGCGCCGGCCCCCACGGGCCGCGCGGGGTCTATCGTCTGATTCCTGTGCGCGTACATCACCAGGCCGACCCCGGTGGCGAACGCCGGGCTGTTCACGTGGTCGGCGAGGCCTCCGACGCCGGCCGGCGCGCCGCGGCGGATGGGCAGATCGAAGATCTGCTCGGCGATTTCGGCCATGCCCTCGAGCATCGCGCCGCCGCCGGTCAGCACGATCCCCGAGTTCAACGATTTCTCGAACCCTCCACGCCGAATCTCGTCCCACAGCAGGTGGAAGATCTCCTCGGCCCTGGGCTGGAGGATCTCCGACAGGATGCGCCGCGCCATGACCCTCGGCTTCCGGCCGCCGACGCTCGCCACCTCCATCGTCTCGTCCTCCTGCACCATCGCCGACAGCGCGCACCCGCATCGCCGCTTGATGCGCTCCGCGTCGGGAATCGGCGTCCGGAGGCCGACCGCGATGTCGTTCGTGAAGTGATCGCCGCCGACGGCGACGACGCCGGTGTGCCACAGGCTGCCCCGCTCGAAGATCGCGAAGCCGGTCGTGCCGCCGCCGATGTCGACCAGCGCGACGCCGAGCTCGCGTTCGTCCGGCGTGAGCACCGATTCGCTGGCGGCGAGCTGCTCGAGCACCGTGTCGAGCACGGCCACGCCCGCCCGGTTCACGCACGCTACGACGTTCTGCGTCGACGACGTGCTGCCGGTCACGACATGAACGTTGACCTCGAGCCTGGCGCCGGTCATGCCGACCGGCGCGCCGATCCCGTCCTGCTCGTCGACGACGAAGTCCTGCGGCAGGACGTGGAGGATCTCTCGGCCGCTGGGCAGCGCCACGGCCTTGGCCGCGTCGATCGCCCTCCGGACGTCGTCCCGCGTGATCTCGCGGTTCTTGCCGGCCACGGCGATGACGCCGCGGCTGTTGAACCCCTTGACGTGCGGGCCCGACAGGGAGAGATGGACGGTGTCGACCTCGACGCCCGCCATCAGCTCGGCCTCCTCGATCGCCTTCTTGATCGAGTCCACCGCCGCTTCGAGGTTGACGACGACACCGCGCTTGATGCCGCGCGACTCCGCCACGCCGATGCCGACGATGTCGCAGCGGCCGTCGTCGAACGTCTCGGCCACCACACACGTCACCGTCGAAGTGCCCACGTCCAGGCCCACGACGTACC
>DATIEW010000909.1:0-2252 GCA_035455585.1 Vicinamibacterales bacterium
TCCTCGGCGTCGAGCAGCCCGTGCAGGAGGCGGACATCGACGCGGTCCGGGAGCGCGTGGGACTGCGCGTCGAGGAGCGCCGCGACGCGGTGGATTTCACGGGCGCCCGGGAGAAAGACGAGGACGTCGCCGTCGGGATGATCGCGCAGCGCCTTCCGCGCCGCGGCCGCCACGGCGGTCTCGATCCCCAGCTCGCGGGGGTGCGGCGCGTAGCGTGTTTCCACGGGAAACTGACGGCCCTCGCAGATGACGAGCGGGGCATCGCCGAGCCGCCGGGCGAGGGCGGGCCCATCCAGGGTGGCCGACATGACGAGCACGCGCAGCTCGGGCCGCACGACTGCCTGCGTGTAGAGTGTGAGCGCGAGCCCCGTGTCGGCGTGCAGGCTGCGCTCGTGGAACTCGTCGAAGAGGACGAGTCCGTACCCCTCGAGCGTGGGATCGTGCTGGAGCATGCGCGTGAGCACCCCCTCGGTGACGACCTCGATGCGCGTGGCGGCGCCGACGCGGGTGTCGAGCCGCGTGCGGTAGCCGACCGTGGCGCCGACGGCCTCGTGCCGCAGCGCCGCCATGCGATGCGCGGCCGCGCGAGCGGCGATGCGCCGTGGCTCGAGCATCACGAGCCGCTGGCCGCCTAACCAGTCGCGATCGATGAGGGCGAGCGGCACGATGGTGGTCTTGCCCGCTCCCGGTGGGGCCTGCAGGACGACGATCGGGTGACGCGCGAGCGTGGCCGTCAGATCGTCGATCGCCGCATCGATCGGGAGGCCGCTGGCGGGGGGGAGGGGCATGCGGGAAAGCTAGGCCAGAGGCCCATGGGCGAAGGGGGCCTTGCGACGTTCCTGCACGGTCCGAGCTTCCCCTTCATGCCTGAGCTGCCCGACATCACGGTCTACCTGGATGGGTTGCAGACCCACGTAGTAGGGGAGGAACTGGAGTCGGTACGACTCGGGAATCCGTTCGTGCTGCGGACCGTGGAGCCGCCCGTGCGGGCGATCGAGGGGCGGCGCGTCGAGGGGGTGCGGCGGATCGGCAAGCGGATCTGCCTCGGCTTCGAGGAGGAGTTTTTCCTCGTCATCCATCTCATGATCGCCGGCCGGCTGCGATGGCGCGTGAAGGGGAAGGCAGTGGCGGGCGCGGCGGCGTTGGCGCGCTTCGAATTTCCGCGGGGCAGCCTGGTGCTCACGGAGGCGGGGAGCACGCGCCGCGCCTCGCTGCACCTGGTGCGCGGCGAAGCGGCACTGGAGGCGTTCGACCGCGGGGGGCTCGACGTGCTGGGCTCGAGCGGCGGGGACTTTGCCCAGCGGCTCCGGTTGGAGAATCACACGCTCAAGCGCGCTCTGACGGATCCGCGGCTCTTCAGCGGCATCGGCAACGCCTACTCCGACGAGATCCTGCACCGCGCGCGGCTGTCGCCGCTCGCGCTCACGTCGCGGTTGAACGACGAGGCGATCGCGCGCCTGCATTCCGCGGCGCGCGACGTTCTGGGCGAGTGGATCGAGCGCCTGCGCGCGGCGACGGGGGGAGGGTTCCCGGAAAAGGTGACGGCGTTTCGCGAGGGGATGGCGGTGCACGGGCGCTTCCGGGAACCCTGCCCGGACTGCGGCGCCCCGGTGCAGCGGATTCGTCATGCGGACAACGAGACGAACTACTGCGCGCGATGCCAGACGGGTGGGCGCCTGCTGGCCGACCGGGCCCTGTCGCGGCTGCTCAGAGAGGACTGGCCGCGGACGCTCGACGGCGAATAGGCCGGAGGCCGGGGCGCCGGCCTCCGGCCTGCTCCGATCCTACGGCCGCTGGCTCGCGGCGAGCGCGGAGTCGCGCTTGGCCTTGAACTCGGTTCCGGGCTTCCACTGGGGCCACGTGCCGCCCTGGGCGACACGGTAGCCGACCTCGAGCAGGAGACGTGCGTCCTCGACCGCGCCGGACAGATCCCAGTCGGCCTTCACGTCATCGCTCGGCTTGTGGTAGTCGTTCGTCGTGTACTCGTTGCGTTTCGTCGTGCCGTAGTCGGCCGGCTTGCCGATGAACTGCACGCCGGCATCGGTAAAGAGCGCGGGAACGCCCTGCTTGGCGAACTCGAAGTGATCGGAGCGATAGAAGAAGCCCTTTTCGGGTTCGGCGTCGGGCACGATCGTGCGCCCTGCGGCCGTGGCCACGGTTCGCAGCTCATCGTCCAGCGTCGAATTGCCGAGCCCGATCACGACGAGGTCCGACGTGCGCCCCCACTGATTCACGCCGTCGATGTTGATGTT
>DATIEW010000910.1:0-2834 GCA_035455585.1 Vicinamibacterales bacterium
AGCATCCGGTGAGGACGCTCCCGCCCGCGGCACGGCTGTACGTCGGCGCGGTCATCGGTGCCGGAAGTTACGTCCTGCTGCGGAACCTCCCTCTCGACGCTGCGGGTTCTCCGAACGTCTGGCTGTTCCTGCTCCTGCTCCTCCTCTCCTCGTTCACGTCGGTCTTCAAGGTCAACCTCCCGCTGGCGCGAAGCGATTCGACGATGTCGGTGTCGTACGCCGTGGACTTCGCGGCGCTGCTGCTGCTCGGCCCAGACGAGACCATGATCGTGGCGGCCGCCAGCGCGTACAGCCAGTGTACGTTCCGCATCAAGGAGCGCAATCCGCTGCATCGGACGCTGTTCAGCATGGCCTGTCTCGTCATCACGGTACAGGCCGCGGGCAAGGCCTATCTCGCGCTGGGCGGAGTCCCGGGTACGCTCGCGCTCCAGACGCTTGCGAAGCCGCTCGTCGCGGCCGCGACGACCTACTTCGTGGTGAACACGCTGACGATTGCCACGGCCATCGCCCTCTCGACCCGCCAGCCGATCGCGAAGGTCTGGAACGAGAACTTCCTCTGGAGCGCGCCGAGCTACTTCGTCGGCGCAGGCGCGGCTGCGGTCGCCTCGTGGATGGTGGTCGGCCTGTCGGCGCACTGGCTCGCGACTCTCGCGGCGGCGCCGCTCTATCTGACGTACCGGACCTACAAGGTGTACCTGGGCCGCATCGAGGACGAGCAGCGGCACGTCCGCGAGATGGCGGATCTGCACCTGGCGACGATCGAGGCGCTCGCGCTGGCGATCGACGCCAAGGATCAGACGTCCCAGTCGCATATCCGCCGGGTGCAGCTGTATGCCGCTTCCGTCGCCCGCGCGATGGGAATGTCCGACAACGAGGTGCAGGGCGTGAAGACGGCGGCGCTCCTGCACGACATCGGCAAGCTCGCCGTGCCCGAGCACATCCTGTCGAAGCCCGGTCCGCTCACGCCCGAGGAGTTCCTGAAGATCCGCGCCCATCCCAAAGTCGGCGCCGACATCGTCCGCTCGGTGCCGTTCCCGTACCCGGTCGCGCCCCTGATCCTCAGCCACCACGAGCGGTGGGACGGCAAGGGCTACCCGTCGGGGCTCAAAGGCGAAGAGATTCCCCTGGGAGCGCGGATCCTGTCGGTTGTCGATTATTTCGACGCGCTGATGGCGGAGCGGCCCTATCACAAGGCAATGAGCCGGGAGGCGGCCGTAGGACTGCTGCGGCAGGAGGCCGGCAAGGGGCTGGACCCGATCGTGGTCGCACGGTTCATCGAGCTGCTCCCGACGCTGCAGTCAGAAGCGGCGGAGCTCGAGCGCGCGGTGCGGAAGTCGCGGCTCGACGCGGACACGACCGCGGTCGACCAGCCGGCGGCCGGCCTGACGCCGGAGCCGGCATCCAAGGATGTCTTCGAGAACATCGCGCTGGCCCACCGCGAGATCTACGCGCTCTACGAGATCGCGCAGGCCATGGGCACCAGCCTCGGCGTGTCGGACACGATGGCCCTCATTGCCGCGAAGCTGAGCAACCTGGTGCCGTTCTCGTGCGCGGCGCTCTTCCTCTTCGACGAGGACAGCGAGACGCTGCGGTGCCGCTTCGCGACGGGGACCGACGCCGACGTCGTACAGCAGATCTGCGTGCGGAACGGCGAAGGGCTGACGGGATGGGTCGCCCGCAACCGCCGCCCCCTCGTCAACGCCAGGCCGAGCGCCGATGTCGAGGCGGCGGGGCTCTCAACAGCGACCAGATTGCAGTCGGCGCTCGTCTGTCCGCTGCTCTTCGACGATCGCTTCATCGGCACGCTGACGGTCTACCACGTCGAGGCGTCCTTCTACCGTGACGACCATCGCCGGCTGCTGGACCGGGTCTCGGAGCAGGCCGCCGCGGTGATCAAGAACTCGATGGTCTTCGAGCAGACGCGCGACGACTCGCTGACCGATCCGCTGACCGGGCTCCCCAACACACGGTTCCTCTTCATGCACCTGACGCGCGAACTGGCCCGCGCCGATCGCCTGAGAACCGAGGTGTCGCTGATGGTCATGGACCTCGACGAGTTCAAGGAGATCAACGACAGCCATGGCCACCACGTGGGCGACCGGGCGCTATGCGAGGTCGCGCGGGTGCTCCGCGCGGCGATCCGGCCCTACGACATCTGTGTCCGGTACGCGGGCGACGAGTTCATCGTCGTCCTGTCGGGATGCGGCGCCGAGGAGGCGGAACAGAAGCGGCTGGAGCTCCAGCAGGAAGTCGAAGCGGTGCACTTCGAAGCGCGGTCCGGCAAACGCCTGCGTCTCGGGCTGAGCATCGGCACCGCCGTATTCCCGCGCGACGGCGAGACGTACGAAACGCTGCTCGCCACGGCCGACAACCGGATGTACCAGAACAAGGCCGCACGCAAGACACGACACGCGATCTTCGACGCCAGGTGACAGCCGTACCGTATAGTGTCTAGTTGGCGGTTCGCGGGTCGCGATTCGCGGGTCGCCGGCATTCAGCCTTGCGTGCTTCACCGGAACTCATCCTTCGAATCTCCAGCATCCGCCGGGCGACGCCAGCGACGCGAATCGTCCAGCTCGCACTCGACGGCCAGCGGTTCGACTTCAAGGCCGGCCAGGCGGCGCTCATCGGGCCCGCCGGGCGGCACGAGCGCGTGCCGTACTCGCTGGCGTGCGCGCCAGAGGAGGCGCGCCGGAAGGGCTGCCTGGAGTTCCTGATCAGGGTGGAAACATCCGGCCGCTGGGGGCATCTCTTCGATCGGCTGGCGAGGGGGATGCGGATCGGCGTGAGGGGACCGCTCGGGTCTTTCGTGATACCCGACAGCGGGCCCGCTC
>DATIEW010000911.1:0-2002 GCA_035455585.1 Vicinamibacterales bacterium
GAGCCCCGGGCCCGCCGAGCGCGCAGTCGGAGCGGTGCACGCCAGGTTGGTCTCTCTCGTCGCCGAGGCGCTTGGCGTAGCTCCCGAGACCATCTCGATCAAGCGGCCGCTGCGCGACTACGGGTTCGACTCGCTGGCGGCCGTGACGCTCACTGCCGATCTCGAGGACTGGCTGGGACGTCCGGTGGACCCGGCGCTCCTCATGGACTATCCGACCATCGAGGCGCTGGCCGGCTTCCTGGCATGCGAGACGAGCGGTCCATCTGCCCCCGACGAGGTCCCACCTGAGCACAATCACTTCGAGCTGTTCCCAGAGTATCTGGCGCTGCGGGACCGGTTCGACAGGCTCCAGAACCTGGGCCTCGCCAACCCCTTCTTCAGAGTGCACGAAGGGATCGCCCGCGATACCGTGGTCATCGGCGGACGTCGGCTCATCAACTTCTCCAGCTACAACTATCTCGGAATGTCCGGGGACCCCGTCGTCTGCCGGGCCGCCAAGGCCGCCATCGACGCGTATGGCACCTCCGTCTCGGCCAGCCGCATCGTCGCCGGTGAACGGCCGCTCCATCGAGAGCTCGAGCGCGAGCTCGCAACCCTGCTCGGCACCGAAGACTGCGTCGTCCACGTCAGCGGTCACGCCACCAACGTCGCCACCATTGGATACCTGCTCCGGCCGCGGCCGCGCGACCTCATCCTATACGACGCGCAGAGCCACAACAGCCTCGTCCAGGGAGGTCTGGTCTCACGCGCCGCGCGCCGGGCGTTCCCGCACAACGACTGGGAAGCGCTCGACTCGCTGCTGTCGAGCCTCCGCGGCCGTCACGAACGGGTGCTGGTGGCGCTCGAGGGCGCCTACAGCATGGAGGGCGATGTCCCCGATCTGCCGAACTTCATTGCCGTGGTCAAGCGCCGCCGAGCGTTTCTCATTGTCGACGAAGCCCATTCGATGGGAGTTCTCGGCGCACACGGCCGGGGCATCGGCGAGCACTTCAAGGTCGATCCGAACGACGTCGACCTGTGGATGGGCACGCTCAGCAAGGCGTTCGCAAGCTGTGGCGGGTACATCGCCGGCCGGCATGCGGTCGTCGAGCACCTCAAGTACCTGGCGCCCGGCTTCCTCTTCAGTGTGGGAATGTCGCCCCCCGATGCCGGCGCCGCGCTGGCTGCCATCCGGCTGATGCGGGCCGAGCCCGAGCGGGTCGCTCGGCTTCACGCCAACATCCGCCTGTTCCGCGAGCTCGCCCGAGCCCACGGTCTCGACACCGGCAGTAGTGGCGAGTCCGCCGTCGTGCCGGTCATGGTCGGTGACGACCTGCGGTGCATCGCGCTCTCCGAGGCGCTCTTTCGCCGCGGCATCAGTGTCATGCCGGTCATCCCGCCGGCCGTCCATGACCACCGCGCCCGCCTGCGGTTTTTCGTGACCAGCACGCACAGCGACGAGCAGATCCGCGTCACGGTCGCCACGGTCGCTCAAGAGTTCTCCTGCCTGGGGCGGAGCTAGCGTGGCCGGCTTCATCGGGCAGCACGCGATCATTACCGGCGGCTCGAGCGGCATCGGCAGGGCCACGGCCGTGCGGCTCGCACGAGAGGGCGCGCACGTCACGATCGTGGCGAGGGGTCGGATCCGGCTCGACGAGGCGAGCGCGGCGATCGCCGCCGCGCGGATCGCGCCCGAGCAGCGAGTCGTCGCGCTCGTCGCCGACGTCACCAAGCGGGAACAGATCGCCTCGGCCCTCACGGCCTGCATCGAGGAAATCGGTCCGCCGGACATCCTGATGACGTCGGCCGGTATTGCCCACTGCGACTACTTCCGGGCTGTGCCGCCCGAGGCCTTCGAGCGCGCGATGGCGACGAACTACTTCGGGACGCTGTACGCGATCCACGCGGCGCTCCCGGCCATGGAGCCGCGGGGGCGGGGCCATCTCGTGCTCATGTCGTCGGGCGCCGGGTTGGTCGGCCTCTACGGGTACGCGGCCTACAGTCCGACCAAGTTCGCCGTCCG